>NZ_NHPF01000033.1:0-92180 GCF_002252925.1 Halorubrum sp. Ea8 | reverse complement strand
CGCCTCCCCAGCCTCGTCACCGGCGCTACGCGCCGGTTGCAAGCGAGAGCTTTGCTCTCGCCCTGTCGCTGGCGCCGACGGCGCCAGCGACTCCCTCGCGCGTGCTCCTCGGCCGCAAGGGCGGCCTCGCAGGCACGCGCCGCCGCAGCCGGTTTATAAATAGATTTGGTCGATACCCGGATCCGACGGTCTCAGAACTCGAAGCCGACCGCGTCGCGGTGAGGCCGGAGCGGGCTCATCGGGTACGGCGGCGACGACTCGGGGTCGTTGAACTCGCGGGGAGCGACGTCGTTCGGGGTGTCGGGGTAGAACAGCGCGGCGAGCGTCTGTATTGCGGTCCGCCCGCTGGCCAGTTCGAACTGACCGCCGCCGTAGCAGTCGATGCCGCGCTCCTCGCAGTACGCGATCGTCTCGAACAGGGATTCGAGGGTGCCGAACCGCGAGGGTTTGATGTTACACCAGCCGGGCTCAACCGGGAGCGATTCGAGGCTCTCGACGCCGTCGATCGGGTAGTCGAAGGAGAGCCGGTCGGCCTGCGGCTCGACGAGCGGACTGGTCTGCGGCGTGAACGCCGGGTCCTCGACGATCGCGGCGGGGAACGCGGCGAACACGTCGCGGTACAGCTCCGGGTCGGCCTCGACGTCCACGTCGGTGTCCTCGTACCAGCCCTTCAGGTCGAGGATCCGAACCGCGTCGGTCTCCCTGAGCGCGACGAACGCCTCCTCGGGCCAGTCCGGAGTCGGGTCGAGCTTGAACTCCAAGTCGTCGTCGAGCGCGAGTAACTCCTCGACGCGGTCGGTCGTCGGCGGCTCGCCGAGCCGGGTGGAGACGACGAACCGGACCGGGTCCGGTTCGATCCCGAGGTACTCGCCGAGCGACTCGTCACGCTGTCGGAGCGCTAGGTCGAGCGCGGCGCTCTCTACGGCCCACCGGCGGTAGTTCCGGAAGTACTCGCGCGTGGGCGGCTCGTGGGCGAACAGGTCCTCGTCGTCGAGCCGAGCGGAGAGCTCCTCGATCGTCCACTCGCCCTCGATGTCGATGGGGTCGGTCCCGACGAGGGCCGCGTGGTCCTCGGCCTCGTAGGTCACGTCCTCGCCGCGGCCGACGACGCCGTCGCCGGTGAGCCGGAACTCGGTCGTGGTGCGCTCGAACCCGCTGGTCGTGGCCCCGGTGTATCGGCGCCGGTCCACCGACTCGATCGTCACGGACAGCTCCGCGATCCGCTCGTAGGCGCTCATGCGTCGTCAGACGCCCCCGGAGAACTTAAATCAGGGACGCGGACGGCCGCCGTCAGGGCCGCGCGCCGTCGCCGTCGCGTTCGTACCGCGCCCGGAGCGTCTCGACGTGCGTGCCCAGCGTCCAGAACAGCGGGATCACGGTGAGCGCGACCGCGCCGGCGGCCGCGACCTGTAGCACGGTGGTGGTGAACCACGGCGTCGCGTCGGCGTACGGAAGCGAGGTGTGCGTCACGCCGCCGGTGACGGGGACGAAGTAGTCCATCAGGAGGTCGACGGTGTACCACGCGGTCGCGACGGCGACCGCCTTCGGCGGGAAGTCCGTGATCCGGTAGAGGACGAACGCCTGCACCACCATTCCGAGGTGACTCACGAGGAGGAACGCGTACAGCGGGACCCCCGACGTCTCGACGAACCGCGGCGCGAAGACGACGAGCACGTACGGGGTCCACAGCCCGAGTTTGACGTTGCCGAAGAACGCGAGCGTCGAGAGGGTGTCGCTCGACCGGCCGACGGCCCACGCCGCGAGCGCGAGGGCGATGAGCAGCGTCGCCCCGGGGCTGTCCGGGACGAACGCCCACATCTCGGCCGGGATCTCCCGGAACTGGAACCGGTAGTACCAGAAGCCGAACGCGGTGCCGACGAGGTTGATCGCGACGATGACCCACGCGAACCGGAAGGCGACGTCCTCCAGCGCCTCCGGCAGCGGCGCGACCCACCGCGGCAGCGACTCGCGCTCCGGGGGCTCGCGTCCGAGCGCGCCGACGATGTCCATACGCTCGGGTCGGACCCGCCTGTCAAAGCCGTGGCGGTCGCGGATCGCGAGCCCGGGCGACGCCGTCGGCCGTCGACCGGACGAAAAGGGCTATGAGTCCCCGGCCGGAACGCTCGTGGTATGCGCCCGCGCACGCTGCTCGCGCTGCTGCTAGTCGTCCCCCTCGTGGACGCGCTGTTCCTGATCGTGGTCGCGACGCGGCTGGGGTGGGCGGTCACGGTCGCGCTGGTCGTGCTGACCGCCGTCCTCGGCATGCTCCTCTTGCGCGCCGAGGGGCGGGCGACGCTCGCGCGCGTCCAGCGCAAGCTGGCTCGCGGCGAGCCCCCGACCGACGAACTGCTCGACGGCGGCCTGCTGATCGCCGCCGGCGCGTTCCTGCTCACGCCCGGGCTCGTGACGGACGCGGTCGGCTTCCTGCTCGCGCTCCCGCTCTCCCGAGTCCCGATTCGGATGGCGCTCAAGAAGTACGTCGTGGTGCCGTACCTCGACAGCGAGACCGGCGGCTTCGCCTCCGGGAACGTGTACATCGGGGGATTCCCCGGCGACGGCGGCAGCGGCGGTAGCGGTGGCTTCACCATGGGCGGTGGCGGCGGATTCGGCGGTAACGGATTCGACGGCGACGCCGCCGGCGACACCCCCGGCGACGACCCCGACGACTTCCCCGGCGCGAGCGGCGCCGGCGGAGCGGGAGGCGACGGCGGTGACCGCTTCGACGATCCGGATCACGCCGACGACGTGGTCGATGTCGATTTCACGGTCGAAGACGAGAAGTCCGACCGAACCGACTGACCGCGAGACGGTCGCGGCTCGGGACGCCGAAACCGCGAGACGGCGGAGGAGTGGTGAAAGGAAACCCTTAAAATCCTACCCGCGCAACGCTTGAATGCGCTCACCTGGGCCAATAGCTCAGTCAGGTTGAGCGCTCGGCTGATAACCGGGAGGTCCACGGTTCAAATCCGTGTTGGCCCACCTACAGCGTCCACGGTCTCTGGCCGTGGCGTGTTAGGGGCTGTACGCCTCCCCAGCCACCTAACTTCGTTCCTGTTCTCGATACTGACATGTTTTTCGAGGATTGATAGATAAACGATCCCCGACAAGTCACGCAATGACTGATGCTCAATGGGCAGGTCCTCAGTCTAGTACTTTCCAGCGATTCACACGGTTCTATCTCGCGGTCGTGGATCCAGACGACTCTCTCACGAGCGCTCCGTCTGGAATACGCTCACGACTCAGTCGCACTCGCGACGCGGTCGGCCGCGGGGAGCCGATCGGTCCAGTAGAGCGCCGCTGCCAGCCCGAGGATGACGGCGAGGCCGGCGGCGAAGCCGCGGAAGACCGCGGCGAACGGGTAGCCGGCCTCGACGAGCGCCCCGACGACCCCGCTTCCCGACGCCTCCACGGCGATAGAGAGTCCGCTGAACGCCGCGAACGTTCCGGCGCGGGTGTCGGCCGGAAGCGCCGAGAGGACGTAGGTGTCGAGCGCGGGGAACAGCCCGTGAATCGTGTAGCCGAGGAGGACCGAGATCGCGCCGAGCGCGAGCGCCCCGCGGAAGACCGTCAGTCCGAACACGCCGGCCGTGAACGCCCCGACCAATCCGAGGATGTAGGGGACCGTCGGGAGGCGGTCGACGAGGGTTCCGCTGGCCCAAAAGGCCGGTATCCCCGCCGCGAACGCGACCGTCAACAGCGCGTTCGCGGTCCCCGGGGCGAGCCCCCGAGCGAGCATCACGGAGACGTAGAAGTTGAACAGTCCCTGCCAGACGAAGCCGGCGGCGCTGATGAACAGCATTCCGGCGAGGACCACCCGCCAGTTGCCGAGCACGCCGCGGAAGTTCCGCGCCGGCGGTTCCTCCGGGACCCGGTCGGCCCGCCGGAGGCCGACGGCGAACGCGAGGGTGGTGACGAGGGCCGCGGCCGCGAGGAGCCAGAACACCGCCCGCCACGTCGCGATCGCGACGACCGACACGACCACCGTCGGGGCGGCCACCGCCGCGAGCTGCGCCGCCGTCCCGTGGATGCCGATGCGCTTGCCGACCCGGTCGGGGTACAGCTCTCCGATGAGCGGCACCGCGGAGACGAAGTAGGTGCCGGAGGCCACGCCGACGGCGAACACCCCGACCCGGAGCGTGCGGAGGTCCGGCGACGAGGCCGTGAGGGCGGCCGCCGCGGTGAGGATGACCCCGGAGACGACGACGATTCGTCGCCTGGAGACCCGCGTGAGAACGTAGCTCAGCGGCAGTCGAGGGAGCGCCGTGCCGAACCAGACGAGCGACACGACCGCGCCGACGGTCGCCGGTCCGACGTCGAACGCCGCCTGTAGCGGTTCGACGAGCGGGGCGAAGACGACGCGCCCGAAGTTGACGACGAAGACCATCCCGAGGAGGCCCCCGTACAGGCGGCGAGTCATGGCCCGGTGTTCGCCGCGGGGAGGTGTAATCTGTTGTGATCGGACCGCTCGCGCCGACGGCCGGCCGATCGGATACACAGATCGGATCCGGAGGTCGGATACGAGGGCCGTTCGCGTCGCTCCCCGACTGGCTTCGACACCACCGACGTTCAGCCGGCGTCACCGAGGCCGACGGCCGCGAGGTCGCCGAGGCGGTCGTCGGCGCTATCGAACCGCTCGGAGTCGTATAAAACCGCGTCCGGCGCGGCGCCGACGAGGCCGGCGCGACGCGGGGTTACTCGGTCCACCTGATCTCGTATTCCAGTTCGAGCCGTTGGGCTCCGGTCTCCGAGTCCGTGAGCCGTTCGAGTTCGACTTCGAACCGGGCCCGTTCCGGGATCGACGCGGTCTGCTCTTCCGCGCCGCTCGCTAACGTGACGTCCCCGGACTCGATCTGATCCGCGGCGTCACGCAGTGCTTCCGCGATCTCTCGTCTCTCGATCCCCTCCTCGTTTTTGAATAGCTCTTCTTCGGGCATTGTTGGTCAGTATTCGGGTCGCTGGGCTCGGATGACATCGCCGAGCTGTTGCTGTTCGTCGGCGAGCAGCTCGGCCACGTCGTCCGCCGTGATGATTCCGACGAGCGTGTCTCCCTCACAGATGGGGAGGCGTCGGATTCCGTGCTCGGCCATCAGGTTCATCGCCTCGTAGAACCCGGTGCCGGGTTCGGCCGTGCAGAGCCCGTCGGTCATCACGTCTTCGGCCGTCTGCTCGGTCGGGTCGAGCGCCGCTCCGAGGACGCGAACGGTCAGGTCCCGGTCCGTGACGATCCCGACGGGCGTCTCGCCGTCCGTGATCACGACGCTACCGACGTTCTCCCCGTCCATTGTCGCGGCGAGCTCGGCCACGGAGGTTTCGGGGGGAGCCGTGACGGCGTCGCTGCGAGCGAGGTCTTCGATTGGCATGTGGTTTCACCCACTTGGAAATATGAGCTAGACAACATAATTGAATATCATGATTGTTGATTCGTGGGAACGACTGCGCGGTGTCTCGCGCCACACGTCGACCCGCGTGAGCGGCCCCGGTGAGTTTCGGGCGACGGGTCCCAGCGAGTTTCGGCTGCCGGAGAGAGGCGCGAGCGCCCCGTTCACCCGGTATCGAGCGCGATCGCTCTGGCTGCGCCCGGCGAGGAGCGTGAACTCCCACTATCTTTAACAGATCTCGGAGTGTCATACACGTTGATTATGAAAAAGCTGATCAACGACCCCGACGACGTCGTCGACGAGATGCTGGACGGGATGACCGCGGCGTACCCGGACCGGTTCCGCAGGCTCCCGGATACGCAGGTCGTCGTCCGGGACGACGCGCCGGTCGAGGGGAAGGTGGCGCTGGTGACGGGCGGCGGGAGCGGCCACGAACCGACGCACGCGGGGTACGTCGGCGACGGGATGCTCGACGGAGCGGCCGCGGGCGACGTGTTCTCCTCGCCGACCGCCGACGAGTTCGAGGCGCTCATCGACGCCTGCGACGCCGGCGACGGCGTCCTCGCGATCATCAAGAACTACGAGGGCGACGTGATGAACTTCGAGACCGCCATCGAGCTCGCCGAGATGGAGGGCGTCGAGGTGGAGAGCGTCGTGGTGAACGACGACGTCGCCGTCGAGGACTCGCTGTACACCTCCGGGCGACGCGGCGTCTGCGGGACGATCCTCGTCCACAAGGCGGCCGGCGCGAAGGCCGCCGAGGGCGCCGACCTGTCCGAGGTCAAGCGCGTCGCCGAGAAGGTTATCGACAACGTGGGCACGATGGGCACCGCGCTCACCTCCTGCGTCACCCCGGAGAAGGGCGAGCCAACCTTCGATCTCGGCGACGACGAGATCGAGCTGGGGATCGGGATCCACGGGGAACCGGGCACCGAGCGCACCGAACTGATGAACGCCGACGAGATCACCGACGCGCTGACCGAGGCGGTCCTCGACGACCTCGACCTCGACGAGGGACAGGAGGTGCTCACGATCGTCAACGGGATGGGCGGCACCCCGCAGATGGAGCTGTTCGTCGTCAACCGCCGGCTGCAGGAGCTGCTCGGCGAGCGGGACCTCGAGACGTGGGACGCCTGGGTCGGCGACTACATGACCTCGCTCGACATGGCGGGCGCGTCGATCACCGTCTGCGCCGTCGACGAGGAGCTGAAGGAGCTGCTCGCCGCGCCGGCCGACACCCCCGCTCTCACTCGGACCCAATGAGCCGGGAGGGCCGAACCGACGGGGGAACGGCGGACGAGGCGACCGAGGGGGCCGCCGTCGTCGCGGCGGTCGAGGCGGTCGCCGACCGCATCGAGGACGAGCGCGACCACCTCACGGAGCTCGACTCCGCCATCGGCGACGCCGACCACGGCGGGAACATGGCCCGCGGGTGGGCGGCCGCCGCCGACGCCGCCCGCGACCTCGACGACCCCGACCCGCAGTCCGTCTGCAGGACGGTCGGGAAGACGCTCATGGCCGAGGTCGGCGGGGCCTCGGGCCCGCTGTTCGGGGGCTCGTTCGTGTTCGCGAGCGCCGAGCTCGACGACGGGGTCACCGCCGAGAGCGCCGTGGCGTTCGCCGAGACCTACTTGCAGAAGGTCGAGGACCGCGGCGACGCCCGGGTGGGCGACCAGACGGTGGTCGACGCGCTCACCCCCGCGGTCCACACGTTCAAGAAGTCGATCGAGACGGACGAGCTCCCGCCGCTCGAGGCGCTCGCGAAGGCGGTCGACGCGGCCGAGCGCGGCGTCGCGTTCACGGTCCCGATCCGGGCGAAGAAGGGGCGCGCCTCCTACCTCGGGTGGCGCTCCGTCGGCCATCAGGACCCCGGCGCGACGAGCGCGCTGTACATCCTCGAAGAGCTGCTCGCGACCGCCGCCGACGCGCTCGACAGCGAGGTGCCCGACGCGGACGCGACCTCGCCGACGATCCCCGACGAGGAGCCCGACGACGCGGCGGGCGACGGAGAGGGCGACGCGCCACCGGAGGACGGGGACTGATGGTCGGGCTCGTCGTCGTCTCGCACAGCGGACGCGCGGCCGAAGGGATCGTCGAGGTGGCCGCCGAGATGGCCGGTGACACCCGGATCGAGCCGGTGGGCGGCGACGGGCAGGGCGGGATCGGCACCGTCCCGGACGCGATCGAGGCCGCGGTCGACGCCGCGGACGACGGGGACGGGGTCGTGGTCCTCGTCGATCTCGGTAGCGCCGTCATGAACGCCGACGTCGCCGTCGAGATGAGCGACGCGGAGGCCGTCATCGCCGACGCGCCGGTGCTGGAGGGCGCGGTCAACGCCGCCGTCGCCGCCACCGACCCGTCCGCCACGCTCGACTCGGTCCGGGAGCAGGCCGAGGCGGCCCGCGGCGTGGAGAAGCTGTAGCGCTCACGCCCCGTCGATGCCGAGCAGGTCCCCGACCTCGCTCCGGGCGTCGCAGGCGAGCGCCTCGTCGGCGAGGGCCCTCGCTTCCTCGGTGTCGACCGCACGGACCCGCTCTTTCACCGCCGGGACGGTCACAGCGCTCATGCTGAGCTCGTCGAGCCCGAGCCCGACGAGCAGCTCCGTGAGCGCCGGGTCGCCGGCCATCTCCCCGCACATCCCGACCCACGCGTCGGCGCCGGCCGCGGCCGAGGTCGTCCGGTCGATCGCCCGCAACACCGCCGGGTGGAGCGGGTCGTGGTAGTCGGCGACCCCGTCGTTCTCCCGGTCGGCCGCCATCACGTACTGGGCGAGGTCGTTCGTCCCGACGCTGAGGAAGTCGAGCCGCTCGGCGAGCCGGTCCGCGAGGAACGCCGCGGCCGGCGTCTCGATCATCGCGCCAAGTTCGGGAATCGCGTGGTCGACCCCCTCGGCGTCGAGGTCGGCGGCGACCGATTCGACCGCCGCCACGGCCGCCTCGACCTCCTCGACCCGCGACACGAGCGGGAACATCACGGCCAGCCCCTCGCCGCCCGTGCTGTCCGCGCCGCCCCCGCTCGCGGCCGCCCGCAACACCGCCCGGAGCTGCGTCTCGAAGAGGTCGCGATGCTCGTCGAGCGAGAGGCGGATCCCGCGTCGCCCGAGGAACGGGTTCGTCTCGTCCGGGAGGTCGAGGTACGGCACCCGCTTGTCGCCGCCGACGTCGAGCGTCCGGACGACCACGCGATCGTCGGGAAACGTCGACAGCGCCGCCGCCACAGCCTCGTACTGCTCGTCCTCGCTCGGCCGCGAGTCGCGGTCGATGAAGAGGAACTCCGTCCGGAACAGCCCGATCCCGTCGGCCCCGCGGTCGGCGGCGGCGGGGAGCTCCGCCTCGCTCCCGACGTTCGCCGCCACCTCGACCGGCCGGCCGTCGGCGGTCGCGACGCGCTCGGTGACCGCCGTCGCCTCGGTTCCGGCGGCCGCCGCGCAGGCCTCCGGGTCGGGATCGACGACGACCCGACCGGCCGCCCCGTCGACGAGCAGGTCGTCCCCGTCTTCGACCTCGCGGAGCGGCTCGCCGACGCCGACGACAGCCGGGATCGACAGCGACCGCGCGATGATCGCCGCGTGCGCGGTCCGACCGCCGGAGACGGTGGCGATCCCGGCGACCGCGTCCGGGTCCAGCTCCGCGGTGTCGCTCGGCGTGAGCCGCTCGGCGAGCAGCACGGTCCCGTCGGGGAGGTCGCCGAGGCCGACGACGGAGTCGACCTCCAGGAGGGCGCGGAGCAGGCGGTCCCGGACGTCGCGCAGGTCATCGGCGCGCTCGGCCATCGGACCGTCGAGCCCCTCGAACCGCTCGATCGCGGCCGCGAACCGGTCGTTCACGGCGTGGCCGGCCGGCGTCCCGTCGCCGATCGCGTCCCCGACGTCCCCGACGAGCTCCGGGTCGTCGAGGAACTGCTCGTGGGCGTCGAACACCGCCGCCTCCTCCTCGCCGACGCGCTCCGCGGCCCGGTCGCGGGCGTCCCGGATCGCCTCGCGCGCCTCGTCGCGGGCGCTCTCGAACCGCGCCAGCTCGGCGTCGGCGTCGACCGCGGACGGGTCGGGGCGGTCGGGGAGCGTCAGCGCCGCCTCGGGCCGGTACCAGCGCGCCGCGCCGACGCCCGACAGCGGCGTGCTCCCGACGCCGGTGAGCGTCCTCACGTCGGGTCACCGCCGTCGGCGTCGGTCTCGTCCCCGTCGGCCTCGCCGTCCGCCTCCCCGGTCTCACCGTCCGCCCCCTCGACCTCGCTCGTGAGGAGGTCGCAGATCGCGTCGAGCGCGTCGGCCGCCTCCGCGCCCTCGGCGACGACGCGCACCGACTCGCCGCGGGCGGCGTTCAGCCCGCTCACCGAGAGCATGCTGTCGGCGCGGACGAGCCCGTCGTCGCCGTCCCCGGGGCGGCCGATCGACACGTCGGCGTCGAATCGGCTCGCGGTCTGCACAAGCTTCGAGGCGGGCCGCGCGTGGAGGCCCGCCTCCGGCACCACGGTCACCGTGCGTTCCATGGAGCCGGATACGCGAGGCTCGGCCTTATAAGTGCGTTCGGCCGAGCGCCTCGCGCCGCGAGGTCGACTGGCTCACGCGTCAGAACCGACCGGGTCACGCGGGCGAGGCCGACCGACGTCACTCGACGACGTCCACGACCTCGCCCGCGATCATCCGCGCGAGGACGACGCGCGGCACGGCCGCGCGCTCCCGGACGACGCCGGCGATCTCCCGCGCGACGGCCTCGTCGACGTCGTCGTCGACCGCGTTTATAAGCGGGATCGCCGTCGCCTCCGGCGGCACGTCCTTCAGCCCGCCGGCGTCGTGCGCGAGCACCCGCCCGACCAGTTCGGGGGTGATCTCGTCGCCGACCTCGGCGTCGGTGATCGCGGCCACGCGCTCGGGCCGGTGGACCGTCTCCTCGGTCAGCGGCTCGCCGACCGCGCCGACGCTCGCCACCGGCACCACGCGGTCGGCGCCGGGGGGTATCTGCGGCTCGCGATCGTTCGGGGCCTTGAGAAGCCGCGTCCGGGCGCCGTCCGCCTTCACGAGCACCGGCCCGTCGTGCGCGGCCGCTATCTCGTCGACGACGGCGGGGTCGTACCCCCGGTAGCGGTCGCCGCGATCGCGCTCCGGAACGAGTCCGAGGGGGAACGCGGCCTCGGCCGCCCCGCCCGTCTCGTTCGCCCCGCCCGTCTCGTTCGCTCCGCCCGTCTCGTTCGCTCCGTCTGTTCCGTCTGCTTCGTTCACCCCGACCGCGTCGAGCGCGGCGACCGGATCGGCCGTCACGCGGACGTCGGCGACCTCCCGGTCGAAGATGGGGATCCGCACCGTCGCCGTGAGCACCGCTCGGTCGAGCCGGTCGGCGAGGGCGTAGAGGGTGGTCTTCTTCCCGCCGGCGCCGACGAGACAGGTCGTTCCCGCGGCCGCGTCCAGCGCGTCGACGACGTCGTCCATAGTCGTCGGTACGGGGGGCCAGGGGCGAAAACGCACCGGTCGGGGAGCGGTCGTGCCCCCGACCGCCCCGGCCGCCGGGTCCCGTGTCGGCACCGAGACGCGCTCTCGCGCGTCGGCGTGTGGTTTAATCCCGTCCGAGTGCGACCGTGGTCACGATGACCGTCCCCGACCGGATCCTCCGCGTCGACCTCTCCGCCGGCCGCGTGCGCAGCGAACGCGTCCCGACGGCGTGGCGCGAGCGGTACGTGGGCGGGAAGGGACTCGGCGCGCGCTACCTCTACGACATGGCGGCCGGCGTCGACCCGGAGGCGCCGGCGAACCGCCTCGCGTTCCTCGTCGGCCCGCTGACCGGCCATCTCCCCGGCGAGCCGCGCTACGCCGCCGTCACGAAGTCGCCGCTCACCGGCGCGTTCCTCGACTCCTACGGCGGCGGGTCGTTCGCGAGCCGGCTCGCGGGCTCGCTCGGGGACCACCTCGGCGTCGTGATCGAGGGCGCCGCGGACGACCCCGTCGCGCTCTCGATCGCCGGCGGCGATGCGGCGATCGAATCCGCGAGCGACCTCGACGGGCTCGACGCGGCCGAGACCGACGCGAGATACCCGGACGCCGCCGTCGCCTGCATCGGCCCCGCGGGCGAGACCGGCGTGCGCTACGCGACGATCGCCTCCGACGGCGGCGACCACCACGCCGGCCGCGGGGGCGCGGGCGCCGTGATGGGGTCGAAGGACCTGAAGGCGGTCGTCGCCCGCGACCCGCCGCCCGAGACGTCGCCGGCGCTTGAGGCGCTCCGCGACCGCGACGCGGAGCGGTTCGCCGAGAGCGACGCGGGCCGGTGGCTCGCCGCGGGCGACACCCTCGAAACGGTGTCGTTCGCCGACGAGACCGGCGTGCTCCCGACCCGAGGGTGGCAGGCGCGACGGTTCGAAGGGGCCGACGACCTCGGCGTCGAGCGCGCGGCGGAGCGCGCCGCGGGCCGCGAGCGCCCGGACGAACCGGTCCCTGGCGGATTCCGTATCAGCCCGGGTGACGGGGAGAGCCCCGCGGAGGACGCCGACCCGGACGAGACCGTCCCGCGCGGCGGCACCCCCATCGCGCTCGGCGCGGGACTCGGGATCGACGACTTCGACGCCGCCGCGGCGCTCGGCGGCGTCTGCGACCGGCTCGGGATCGACGTGATCTCCGCGGGGAACGCGGTCGCGTGGGCGGTGCGCGCGAGCGAGGCCGGGCTGATCGACCCCGCCGACCACGGCGTCGATCGAGGCCTCTCCTTCGGCGACGAGGGGGCGGCGCGAGCGCTGATCGAGGAGATCGCGTCGCGGGCGACCCCGCTCGGAGACGCCCTCGCCGACGGTGTCGAAGCCGCGGCCGACCGGTTCGGCGGCGCGGACCTCGTTCCGACGGTGAAGGGGATGGAGCTCGCCTCCTACGACCCGCGGGGCGCCGAGACGATGGCGCTCGCGTTCGCGACGAGCGACCGCGGCGGGTGTCACCGGCGCGCCCGCCCGGTGGAGACCGAGGCGGTGGCGGCGCCCGGGTGGACTCCGACGGAGCGCGCCGCGGTCGTCGCCGAGGAACAGGACCGGCGCGCCGCCCTGTGGTGTCTCGTCGCCGACGACTTCCTCGCGGACGCCTTCGGTCCGGAGACCGCGGCCGAGTGGTTCGCGGCGCTCGGCGACGAGCGCGACCCCGAGGACCTCCGGCCCCTCGGCGAGCGCGTGTGGACGCTCGCGCGGCTGTTCAACCTCCGCGAGGGGTTCACCCGGGCCGACGACGCGCTCCCCGAGGCGCTGACGAGGGACACCGAGGGCGGGCCGGGTCGCGGGGGAGACGAGGGGACCGGCCCCGAGCGCGACGGCCTCGACCCCGATGCGTTCGAATCCCTCCTCGACCGGTACTACGCGTGCCGAGAGTGGGACCGCGAGGGGCGGCCGACCGCGCGGCTGCTCGACCGACTCGGGCTCTCGGACCTGCCCGACGCGTCGACCCCGGTCGGGTCGGCAGCGGACGTGCCGGATCCCGACGGGGACGGCGACGGCGGCGGCGACCGATAAAAGGCGGCGTTCGTCGACTACGGCGCGGCCTGCTTCGTCGACACCAGCTCGATCACGTCGCGGTGGGAGAGCTCGTGGCCGGTCCCGACCTGACGCCCGCTCCGGCAGTCGGTGCCGTGGAGGAGCCCCTCCCCGATGTCAGAGTGGATGTGGAAGGCGAAGTCCTCGGTCGTCGACCCCTCGGGGAGGAGGAAGCAGTCGCGGAAGACGCCCTTCTCGTCTTTGCTCCCGTTCGCGGAGCCGGGGAAGACGGCGATACAGCCGAGCACGTCGAAGACGGCCGCCTCCAGCGCGCCCTGCACGCCGGTCCCGTCGTAGTCGGCGACGAACTCCCCGATCTGGTCGAGGCCGGCCTCCTGCTCGCCGGAGACGTCGCCGACGACGTCGAAATCGCTCTCGCCGGGCGTGTAGTCGACGACGCCGGCGTCGTTGGCGTTCTTGAGGGCCTTCTCGGCGTGGGCGCTCGCGGGGACGAACGAGAGGTGGTCGTAGTCGGGGTCCGACGTGATCGCCTCCCAGTTCGACTGCGCCTCGGGCGTGTCCATCTTGTTCGCGGCGACGACCATCGGCTTCGTGCGCTTGCGGATCTCGCGGGCGAGCGACGCCTCGTCGGCGTCGTCCCACGTCTCGGGGTCGAGCTCCAGTCCCTCGGCGAGGATGACGCGTTTCATCCGGTCCTTGTCGATGCCGAACGCGGACATCTGCTCGGCGAGCTCCCGCTCGATGGCGGCCTCGGAGCCGTGGTAGCGCGTCTCGAACTTCTCGATCCCCTTGCGGAGCACGTCGAGGTACCACTCGTCGAGCTCCTCCTCTAAGAAGTCGATGTCCTCGCGCGGGTCGTGGCCCTCGGTGGCCTCGCCCTCGATGTCGGTCTTGCCCGAGAAGTCGACGACGTGGATCAGCACGTCCGTCTCGTTGAGGTCGGTGAGGAACTGGTTGCCGAGGCCGCGCCCCTCGTGGGCGCCGGGGACGAGCCCGGCGACGTCGACGAGCTTCACGGGGACGTAGCGGGTCCCGTCTCGGCAGACGCCGACGTTCGGCGTGCAGCGCTCGTCGAACTCCGGGGCGGCGCAGTCGACGCGGACGTACGCCTCGCCGACGGTCGGGTCGATCGTGGTGAACGGGTACGCGCCCTCGGGCACGTCGTTCATGGTCGCGGCGTTGAAAAACGTCGACTTTCCCACGGAGGGCTTGCCGACGAGGCCGATCCGATAACTCATTACCGTCAGTGCGCGACCCGCGGTAAAAAGCGATGCGAGACGCGACGTGGCGTGAGAGAGGCTGTCGCGGACGTGCGGAGGGTCGTCTCGGGACCCGCGTCGCTCGGTTCGGAGCGCGCCGAATCAGGCGTCGCCGTCGGACTGGCCCGGCTCGCCGACCGCTTCGATCGGCAGGACGTTCTGAAGCGCCGTGTAGGCGTCTTGGGGGCTCTCGAACCGCTCTTGCTCGATTTCTGTGAGGAGGTCGCCGAGGTCGGCCTCGCCGTCGGCGAACAGCACGGTGGTCCCGGCGCACGCCTCGGCGAGGTCGCTCCGAGCCGCCGGGAAGGAGTGGTCAGCGAATTCGCCCTCGACTCTCGACAGGTGGATCTCGGTCGTCATAGCCGTACGTCGCGTCGAGAGCGCTTAAACACGCGCCTCGGACGGTCGGCCGCAAAGAACCGGCAAAGCCTGCAAAGAGTTATGCGGTCGCAGTTTCTTGATGCATGTGAACAGATGACATTATACGACCGGATCCTGGTCCCGACCGACGGCTCGACTGAGGGGGAACGGGCGGTCGCGCACGCGCTGGACCTCGCCGCGGTCCACGACGCCGCCGTCCACGCGGTCCACGTGGTAGACACGGCGAGCTACGCGGGGATGCCGATGGAGGCCTCCTGGGAGGGAGTCGGCGAACTCCTGCGGGGCGACGCCGAGGAGGCCGTGGCGGCGGTCGAGGAGCTGGCCGAGGAGACCGTCGTCGACGTGGAAACGGCCGTCGTCGAGGGGTCGCCCAGCCGCGAGATCATCCGGTACGCCGAGGGGAACGGCTGTGACCTCGTCGTGATGGGCACCCACGGCCGCGGCGGGATAGACCGGCTCCTGCTCGGGAGCGTGGCCGAGAAAGTCGTTCGCGGCGCCGCCGTCCCGGTCCTGACGGTCCGGATCGACGGCGACGTCCCGACGGAGCCGAGCCTGTCGGAGGCCACCGGACGGACGTAAGAGCGGCCGGACCGCACGGTCTCTGCCGACCCGACCCCGCGGTCAGCCGTCGGCGTCGCGGAGGTGCTCGCAGTCCCCGGCGTGGACGCGTCGCGTCCCGTCTCCCGTGTCGATCACGAGCGCGCCCGGCGACTCGACGTCGACCGCGGTCCCCGTGACGACCCCCGTCGGCGTTTCCACCCGAACCCGTCGCCCGAGCGTGCTCGCCCGCTCGCGCCACGCCGCGAGGATCCGGTCGGATCGGTCCGCCGTCTGCGCGAGCGCCGCGACCCGTTCGAGGAGCGTCGCCGCGAAGCGCCGCCTGTCGACGTCGCCGCCGGTCTCGGCGCGCAGCGAGGTCGCGTCGGCCGGGAGCGCGTCCGGATCGACGTTCGCGTTGACGCCGACGCCGACGACGAGCCACGAGACGCGGTCGGCCTCGCCCTCCATCTCGGTGAGGATCCCGGCGAGCTTGCGGCCGCCGCGTCCCGAGCGGTCGGCGTCGCCCGCGGCGCCTCCCGCTCCGTCGCCCCCGACGAGCACGTCGTTCGGCCACTTGATGTGCGCGTCGACGCCGACCTCGCGGCAGGCGTCGACCGTCGCGACCGCCGCGGCGAGGGTGAACAGCGGGGCGCGGGCGGGCGAGACCGTCGGCCGCGTGACGACCGACAGCCAGACGCCGCCGCTCGGCGCGACCCACTCGCGGTCCAGCCGGCCTCGACCGCCGGTCTGCTCGTCGGCGACGACCGCGACGTCGGCGGCGCCGTCGGCCGCCAACTCGCGGGCGCGGTCGTTCGTCGACGGGACGGCGTCGTGGTACTCCACCTCGTACGGCGCGTCGAGTCCGAACTCGATCCCGGCCGCGCAGTAGGCGGGCTCCGCGGGCGCGGCGTAGCCCGCGCCCGTCGACTCGACGGCGAACCCCTCCTCGCGGAGCGCCTCGACCGCCTTCCACACCGCCGCCCGCGAGACGTCGAGCTCCGCGGCGAGCGCCGGTCCCGAGACCGGGCCGTCCTCCAGGGCGTCGAGCAGCGCGCGACGCGTGTCCATGTCGACGCGGTCGGCGCGGGCGTGGAAAGCCGTTCCGGGTCGCCAGCGGGGACCCGCTCACCTATGGGTCCGCGGGCGTAACGTCGGGTGTCGCATGACCGACGCCGAGACCGTTCCCGTGACCGTCGTCGATGGCGAGGAACGCACAAAGCTGGCTGTCGAGCCGGGACGGAACCTGCGGCGCGTCCTCCTCGACGCCGACCTGTCGCCGTACGCGGCCGCGACGCGCCGACTGAACTGCGGCGGGCGCGGGATCTGCGCCACCTGCGGCGTTCGGATCCGCGAGGGACCGCCGCCGGACCACTGGCACGACCGGCTCGCGGCCCGTTTCGGCTACCCGCGGCTGTCGTGTCAGGTCACCGTCGACGGGCCGATGACGGTCGAGCTCGTCGACAAGCGCGTCTGGGGATCGCGCGAGTCGGGCGGCGGCGACTAGCGGGGAGCGACCGTGCCGCGCGTCGCGGCGCTCGCCTCCGAGACACCTCGTTTCCGGTGAAACGCGGCCGTGAGACGCGACGCGACCGCGTCGACGAGGAGACCCGACGCGACCGCGGCGGCCGCCGCTCGCCGACGAGGCGAGTCGACTGTGGGCACAAGACCCAAGGTCTCACGGGCGAACGCTCCGGTATGCAACCCTCCAAGGAGCGGGAGGCGTCCGACGGCGACCCGATGGACGACCTCGACGACCTCCTCGACGACGACCTCGCCGAGGGCGGAGACCCCTCGACGTCGGACGAGGCCGATTCGCGCGCCGAGAGGAACGAGTCGGCTGGCCGGGCGGCCGAGACCGGCGGCGACGGCGGGCGCGTCGGGACGAGCGGTCGCTGGTTCTCCGCGAAGGCGTTCGCGCTCGCGCTCGCCGCGGTCGCGATCGGCGTCTTCGTCGGCGGCGCGATCCCCCTCATCGGCGGGACGATCGGTTCGGCCGGGGGCGTGTTCCTCGCCGCGTTCCTGATCGGGCTGGCGCTCTCCGCCCGGCGGTACGTCGAGACCGGGCTCGCCGGCGCCGCGGCGGGAGCCCTCGTCGCGGTCACGAACGTCCTCGGCGTCGGCTTCCTCCCGATCGGGGTCGACTACCTCCAGCAGTGGGGGCTTCCCCTGCTCGCGGTCGGCGGCGGGGTCGGGCTCGTCGCGGCCCTGCTCGGCCACTACTTCGGCCGCGATCTCCGCGCGGGCCTGACCGCGGACGTCGAGGGCTGAGCGCCCCGAAAAAACCCTTACTTCCGCCCGATCAGCGCGGGCCAGTGATACGCGTCGAACCCGACGTACGCCGCGATCTCCCGGCGTTCGAGCGCGAGGAAGCCCGCGAGTATCGCGACGAACCCGACGATCGCTTCCGCCTCGACGAGGGTGCCGAGCAGGACCCAGCTCCCGGCCGCGGCGACCACGGGCTCGGCGTACCCCACGAGGTGGAGCTGCGCCGGGCCGACCTCGTCGAGCAGCGCGAAGTAGATCAGGAACGCGAGGACGCCCGACAGCAGCGTGAGGTAGGCGAGCGACCCGATCGCGGTTCGGTTCCACTCGATCGCCGCCGGCGACTCCCCGAGCGCGGCGGCGCCGACGAAGAGGAGCCCGGCGCCGAGCACCATCGCCCACCCCTGCAGGGCGGCGATCGGGAGGTCCGTCCGGAGCGGTCGGAGCAGGACCGCGCCCAGCGAGAAGGCGACGGCGCCGGCGAACGCGAGCCCGACGCCGAGGAGGGCCGAGTCACCGACCCCGGCCGCGGTCGGGTCGGCGATCACGACCACGCCGAGGATACCGAGGGCGAACCCGCCGATCTCGACGGATCCGAGCCGCTCGTTCGGGAGGAGGACCGCGGCGAACACCGCGGTCAACACCGGCGCGAGGCTCACGACCACCGCGGCGACCGCCCCGGAGATGTGGAGCTCGCCGACGTACAACAGCCCGTGGTACGCGGCGATCACGAAGGTCGCCGCGACGGCGACGCCGAGCCACTCGTCGCGTCCGCTGGGCGTCGTCCGTCCGGACATGACCGCGGCGACGCCCAGCACGATCGCTCCGGCGATCGCGTACCTGACGCCGGCGAACAGCAGCGGCGGGAAGTGGTGTAACCCGGCCTCGATCGCGACGAAGGAGGTGCCCCACAGGGTCGCGAGGAGGACGAAGGCGGCGACGACTGATTCCGGAGTAGAGAGGAGGTTTCGTAGCTTCATTGAGTGTTAGATCGAAGTTTCTTGAGACAGTTAAACTATTCTCTCACAATCGGCCGAATTCAGAATGAACAATCACGCATACGAACGAACTGCAATACGCTTCCGAAACGAGGGTCGTTCTTGGATTCGAGTGCAAGTGTGTCGGTCGGAATATACAACAGTCCCTCACTCGAAGGGGGCGTATGGACGAGCGCGACGTGCGGCTGTTGAAGGCGATATCTGACCTCGGAACCGGGAGCCCCGAGCGGCTCCACGAGGAGACCGGGATTCCGGTGTCGACGATCCACTACCGGCTGAACAACCTCCGCGAGGACGGCGTGATCGAGAACGATCTGTACGACCTCGACCACGAGGCGCTCGGGCTCGGCGTCACCGTCATCGTCGAGGTGCTCGCGGGCTACGAGGGCCCGTACGAGGAGTTCGCCGACGAGCTACTGGCGGTCGAGGGGGTCACGGAGGCGTTCTTCACGATGGGCGAAACCGACTTCGTCGTCCTCGCGCGGCTCTCGTCGTCCGACACCGTCGAGCGGCTCATCAGCGACTTCGAGGCGATTCCCGAGGTCGAACGCACGAACTCGACGTTCACGATCGCCACACTCCGCGACGAGCCGCGAGCGCCGGCGACGTACGACCTCGACACGCTGCTCGCGGAGCTGACCGAGTAGCGCCGACCTCACTCCGGCGACAGGGAGGACCCGACCGACCGCTCGACGAACAGTAGCGCTACCAGTCCGAGTATCACCAGCGTGTACGCGAACGCGGCGAAGAGCGCGTCCTGCGTCGATGGGTACTCGGTGGTCCGGAAGATGATCACTTTCCGGACCATCGCGATGACGCCAGTGTAGATCACCAGCCTGACGATCCGACGGGTGTCGCTCTGTTCGATGTAGGCGACGACCGTCTCGTACACCTCGACGATGATGAGGAGCAGCAGTCCGGTCTCGATGAATCCGATGACCGTGTTCGGGTCGGTGATCTCGCCGGTGGGAACTGACTCGGCGATCTGTATCGCGAGGTCGACCACGCCGATCCCGAACAGGAGGGCGAACAGCGCCGCCGCGGCGAGTTCGACGCCGTGGATGAACCGGTTCGTCGCGTCGGAGACCCGGTCGCCGCGCGTCTTCGCGACGGCCGGCTCGGGCGTGCGGTCTGTCGCTGGCGGGTCGTCCGAGGGACCCGGTGGCGGATCGTCCATCTGGTGTTCCCTCTAGGTACGAATCAAGGCCCCGCGACACGTAAAGAACAGGGGCGACAACGTGTGAATCGGGGGCGGAACGGGAGGGATTCCGAGGACCGTTACGACCGCTTGCCGATCTCCTCGCGGAGCACGTCGGAGACGACCTCCCCGTCGGCCTTGCCGCGGAGCGCGCCCATGGCCTCGCCCATCAGCCCCGAGAACGCCCCCATCCCCTCCGCCTCGATCTGGTCGGCGTTGCGCTCGACGACGTCGACGACCGCCTCGCGGACCGCATCCTCGCTCACCCCAGAGAGTCCGGCCTCCTCGACCGCCTCCGCGGCCGTGAGGTCCGGGTTCTCGGCGAGCGTCGTCAGCACCTCCGGCACGCCCTCCTTCGCGAGGTCGCCGCCCTCGACGAGGGCGAATAAGTCGAGGAAGTGGTCGTCGGTCAGGTTCTCGACCGGGGCCCCCTCGCGGCGGATCTCCGTCGTCGTCGACTCCAGCGTCGACGCCGCGAAGGTGGGGTCGACGCCGCGCTCGACCGCGGCCTCGAACAGCGGGAAGCGCCGCCCGAAGGCGACCTGCTCGGCGAGCCCGCGATCGAGTCCGAACTCCTCGGCGTAGCGGTCGGTCTTCTCGTCGAGGAGCTCGGGTCGGTCGACGTCGGACGGGTCCGGCTCGACCGGCGGCACGTCCGTCTCGGGGTACATCCGAGCCGCGCCGGGAAGCGGACGGAGGTAGCGGGTCGTCCCGTCCTCGTTGGCGCCGCGGGTCTCCTCGGGGACGCCCTCGATCGCCGCGGCGGCCCGGTCGGCGGCGGCCTCGATCGCGAGGTCGGCGGTCTCCGGGTCGGCGGCGACGATGGCGACCGCGTCCTCCGGCCCGGCGCCGACCGCCTCGCGGAGGGACTCGACCTCGGCCTCGGTCACGCCGTACGCCGGCAGCTCGTCGGTGTGGAAGATCCCGCCCGCCCCGTGTCGCTTCGCGTGGTCGGAGAGCTCGGTCCCGAGCCGGCGGTCCGGCTGGATTTCCCACCCTACGAGCCCGTCGAAGCCGAACAGCGGAACCGCGGTCACCTTCCCGCCCGAGTCGAGCGCGCCCCGGATGACCCCGGAGTCGGTCTCGGCGAAGACGTCGGTCGCGTCCGAGACGTCGCCGACGCTCGCGTCGCGGTCGCGGAGCTCGTCGCGGATCGCGAGCAGCTCCGCCTGCCGGCCGACCTCGCCGCGGACGATGTCCTCGATCCCCTGGAGGTCCTGGACGCCTTTCACCTCGACGCGGGCGCCCTCGGCGATGGAGACGTTGACGTCCTGCCGAATCGTGCCGAGCCCGCGCTTGACCGCGCCGGTCGACCGGAGCAGCATGCCGATGCGCTCGGCGGCCTCGCGGGCGCCCTCGGGGCTCCGGATGTCCGGACCGGTACCGATCTCGACGAGCGGGACGCCGAGGCGGTCCAGCGAGTAGACGACGCCGTCGTCAGTCTCCTCGACGCGCTTTGCCGACTCCTCCTCCAGCATGAGGTCGACGATCGACACCGCCCCCTCGCTCGTCTCGATCTCCCCGCTCTGGCCGAGCAGGATCGAGCGCTGGAAGCCCGAGGTGTTCGACCCGTCGATGACGAGCTTCCGCATCACGTGCGCCTGGTCGACGACCGAGACGTCGAGCAGGTCGGCGATCTGGAGCGCGACCGAGAGCGCCTCGCCGTCGACGCGCCGGGGCGGCTCGTCGTCCTCCTCGACGAGGCAGGTGGTGTCGTACGCGAGGTAGGTGAACTCGCGGTCGACGCGGCTCTCCTCCATCGCGGCGTCGTCGAGTTCGCCGAGCTCGCTCTTCGTCGGGTGGAGCCGGCGGGCGATCTCGCGGTCGGCCTCGTCGGGGTCGCGCTCGACGGTCGGGGAGTCGCAGAACAGCTTCGTCTCCGTGTCGAGCTGCTGGTGGATCTCCAGCCCGGCGACGAGCCCCAGCTCATCGTGGTCGTACTCGGGGGTCGCGTCCTCGCTCATTACGCCGTACTCCGGCAGGCCGGAACAAAAAGGGTGGCAGTTCGCGCGGGCGATGCGGATCGAGGCCACCGAGGTTCCTTATAAATGACTGGGCGGTGGCGCGTGCCTGTGAGCGGCCGCCCTCGGCGGCCGCGAGTCAGCACGCGCGAGGGAGCCCGCGGCCGCCGGCGCGGCCGCGGCGAGGCTGGGGAGGCGCGAGGGGCTGTGCGGCTGCGGTCGGGTGGGACTCAAAGGGGCAGTCGCGAGTCCTCGCGGCTGGGGCTTCGGCGGTGTTCACGATCACAGCGTTCCGATCACAGCTGTCGCTCGTCGCGTAACGTTCGAAAGGAATTGTGCGTGGATGCTGTCGTAGAGACAACACCGTGCATCGGTGCGGCGGGTGTGCCGCCGAGCGATGCGTGGGACCGGATTTGAACCGGCGGACCTCTACAGGACAGCGCCCTCAACGCTGCGCCGTTGGCCTGGCTTGGCTACCCACGCTCGCGGTGTTCAATCGCGTCCTCACGTACCCTTCCCCCAATTAAAAGCCCTTCCATTCGGCAGTGCCGTGTCGAAGAGTGACACCGGGCGGCGGGGCCGGGCGAATTCCGGGTCGGACACGCCCCCGGTCGGACGCGCCGGAACCGGCACGGGTTTGGGAGTGGCGGCCCTCGGATCCGACATGTCCGAGTGGGCCCGCGAGAACGTCCCGCTTTTGACCGCACTCAGCTCCGTCGCGGCGCTGGCCGTGGTGTTCGGCGCCGTCGGCGGCGCGATACCGAGCGTCCTCCTGCCCCGCGCGAGCGACGCCGTCCTCGCCGCGATCCCGCACTTCAACGCCGCCGTCTCGGCGACGGCCATCGGCACCATCGTCCTCGGCTGGCGCGCCATCTCCCGCGGCGAGGTGCGCCGACACCGCGCGTTCATGCTGACGTCGTTCGGCCTCTTCACCGCCTTCCTCGGCGCGTACCTCTACCGGCTGATCCACGTCGGCACGACCGAATTCCCCGGCCCCGACGTCGTCTACACCTACCTCTACCTCCCGTTCCTCGGGATACACATTCTGCTCGCGATCGTCTGTATCCCGTTCGTCTTCTACGCGCTCCTGCTCGCCGCGACCCGCCAGTACGAGGAACTGTACCACACGCGTCACGCGCAGGTCGGCTTCGTCGCCGCCGTCCTCTGGCTGATCTCCTTCGCGATGGGGATCGGCGTGTACGTCATGCTGTACCACGCGTTCTGAGGCGGGCGCGGGGCCGACCGGCGAAGCCGGGCGCTCCGACCGTACCGGCCGCACCGATCGCCCCGACCGCTCCGACGAAGCTTGATATCGCCGTCAACCGTACGAACCGTCGTGCTGTTCGCGACTCACCTCCTCGTCGCCGCCGGCCTCGGGTGGCTGTCGGGACACCCGCGCCTCCGGCGGTACCTCGGCGGTTCGCCGCCGCTCTCCGTGTGGTGGGTCTTCGCCGGCGCCGCGCTCCCGGACGTCGTCGACAAGCCGCTCGGCGCGCTCGGCGTCTTCGACGTCTACCAGTCGGTCGGCCACTCCGCGCTGCTCGTGCCGCTCGCCGCGCTCGTCGCCGTCGCCGCGAGGCGCCGCGGCCTCGCGGTCGCGGTCGGCTGGGGCTCTCACCTCGCGCTCGACGCGCTCCACATGGTCGTGAACGGGCGGCCGGGCGACGCGGCGTTCCTCGGGTGGCCGCTCCTCACGCGGTCCGACCCGCTCGCGATCCCGCCGGGCGAGTTCGCGCTGTTCTACGTCGGAACCCCCTCCTTCTTCCTCGAAGCGGCGCTGTGGCTGGCGGCCGTCTCACTGGTGTTGCGGTCGCGGGTCGCCGTCGGCACCGACCGGGAAAGCGGTCGGTGAGACCGGTCCGGCCGCCTACCCGTCGTCGTTCGCCATCCGGTGGGCCGCGTAGAAGAGCGGGACGAGCAGCGCACCGGCGAACCCGAAGCCGAGCGCGAGCGCGCCGATGTCGCCCGCGCTGAGGACGCGGCCGGCGCTCCCGCCGTCGTCGCCGTCGCCTCCGTCGCCACCGCTTCCGCCGTCGTCTCCGTCGCCACCGCTTCCGCCGTCGCCTCCGTCGCCTCCGTCGCCACCGCTTCCCCCGCCTCCGCCGTCACCGCTCCCACCGTCGCCGCCGGCGTCGGGCTGGACGAGGTCGTCGTCGACGGAGCCGACCGCGACGGAGCCCTTCATGCCGACCGCCTCGTGCGGCACGCAGAGGTAGTTGAACGTGTCGCCGTCGGACGCGTCGTCGAACGTGTACTCGAAGGTGGTCCCCGCCTCGCTGACGGTCTCGCCGCTGTCGAACGTCCCGTCCTCGGCGACGACGTTGTGCGCGCCGCCCTCGCCGGTCCACTCCCAGACGACGGTCGTTCCGGGGTCGATCAGGATCGCGGCCGGACCGAACCTGAGCCCGTTGACCGCGCCGACGTCGACGGTGACCTCGTCCTGTCCGGTGTAGTCGTGCGTCCCGTCGTAGTTGTCCACGTCGTCGAGCCAGCCGCCGTACTGGGCGGCGGCGGTCCCGGAACCGGCGGCGAGGCCGGTCGCGGCGGCGGCGCCTGCGGCGCCGACCCTGAACAGCCCGCGGCGGCTCATCGTCGCGTCGTCGGCGTCGGATGTCATACCTGTACCTCCCAGCGTGGGCGTATTTAAATTCCCGATTCCCGACTCGCGACGTGAGAACGGGAGGCGGCGACGGGGCGAGTCGTCGGGAACCGAGGTCGGAGCCCGATCAGTCGTCCGCCGGCGTCGGGTCGGGCGTGACGGGGTCGAGGTCGCGGTCGCTCTCCTCGCCCTCGACGTCGAAGGGGTACTCGCCGGTGACGCAGCCGAGACAGAGGTCCGCGCGGCTCTCGCCGAGCGCCTCGGAGACGGCGTCGATCGAGAGGTACGAGAGGGAGTCGGCGCCGACCTCCTGTCGAATCTCCTCGGTGGAGGCGTCGGCGGCGATCAGCTCCTCGCGGGTCGCCATATCGATCCCGAAGTAACAGGGCGCGACGATCGCCGGCGCGCCGATCCGGAGGTGGACCTCCTCGGCGCCGGCTTCGCGGACGAGCTCGACCAGCTGCGTCGAGGTCGTTCCCCGGACGATGGAGTCGTCGATGATGGTGACCGACTTCCCCTCCACGGTCGATTTGATCGGGTTGAGCTTCAGCCGGACCGCGCGCTCGCGCTCGTCCTGCGTCGGCATGATGAACGTGCGCCCGACGTACCGGTTCTTCATCAGCCCCTCGGCGAACTCGATACCGGCGTCGTTCTCCGGACGGGCCTCGCCGTCGGCGGTCGTCTCGCCGGCCGCGTCGGCGTAGCCGGAGGCGAACGCCCGGCCGGAGTCGGGGACCGGCATCACGACGTCGGCCTCGACGCCGGACTCCTCCCAGAGCTTCCGCCCGAGCTTGCGGCGGACCTCGTACACGAGGTTCTCGTCGATGACCGAGTCGGGGCGCGCGAAGTAGACGTGTTCGAAGAAGCAGTGCGCGGTCGACTCGCGCTCGACCAGCTGGTAGGTGTCGTACCCCGCGCCGTCGGGGTCGAGGACGACGAGTTCGCCCGGGCGCACGTCCCGGATCAGCTCCCCGTCGAGGGTGTCGATGGCGGCCGACTCGCTGGCGAGCACGTATCCGCCGTCCACTTTCCCCAGACACAGGGGACGGTTCCCGAGGGGGTCGCGCACGCCGAGGACGGTGTCGTCGTGGGTGATCGCCAGCGAGTAGGAGCCGTGGATGCGGTTCATCGTGTGTTTGACGGCGCGCACGAGGTCCTCCTCCAAGAGGTTGCGCGCGAGGTCGTGGGCGATCACCTCGGTGTCGCCGTCGGAGGTGAACGCGTGGCCGGCCGCCGCGAGCTCCTCGCGCACCTCGTCGGCGTTCACGAGGTTCCCGTTGTGCGAGAGCCCGAGCGAGCCGGACTTGAAGGAGACGGAGAACGGCTGTGCGCAGCTCTTGTCGAGGCTCCCGGCGGTCGGGTACCGGACGTGACCGATGCCGGTGCCGCCCGACAGCGACGCCAGGTCCCCCTCCTCGAACGCGTCCCCGACGAGCCCGCGCTCGACGTGGCTGTGCTGTTGGAACCCGTCGTGCGTGACGATCCCAGCGGACTCCTGCCCGCGGTGTTGGAGCGCGTACAGCGCGTAGTACAGCGGCCGCGCGGCCTCGCGGTCAGCGAGCGAGATGCCGACGACGCCGCACTTCTCTCGCGGCTCGTCAGCGGTGTGGTCCCCACCGGCGTTCATGTACGCGACGGTGAGGCGTGAGGCGATAAAAATCCTCGTGTTCGTGGTGCTATCGGGGTTTACGACGGAGTATATATGCACAAACGCGGATCGGGTCCGGCGAAGTCGCCGACCGGCCGGTCGGCTCACCTCCCGTCGACGTCGCGCTCACTCCCCCTCGATCAGCTCGTCTAATCGCTCGAAGTACGCCTCCCGCGGCACCTGGTAAGCGGCGCGGTAGTCGACGTCGCCGGCGGCGAACCGCTCCGCGACCGCGACGGCCGCGGCCGCGCCCGACTCGCGGTCGTCGCGGGTCTCCGAGACCGCCTCGACCTCGGGCTCCAAGAAGAGCACGACGTGCCACTCGTCGGTCGCGTACTGGCCGGATCCGGGGCGGGCCGTCCGCGCGCCGTTCGTGAGGTAGATGGTCGGCATGCACTCCGCGGGGAGGTCGTCGCCGTCGAACACGTCGGGCCGGTAGACGAGGATCGCCCGTCCGCTCGGCTCCTCGTTCCACACCCGCCAGCCGTCCGGCAGCGCCTCGAAGCTCATGGGCGGAGTCGGAGGCGGAGGCTTGAAAGGATCGCGCTCCGGTCCGCCTAGTCGACGATGTCGGAGCCGCCCGGCGGGAGGAACTCCTGAAGCTGGTCCGCGCTCGCCACCTTGCGGACGAACGACTGGTCCGCGAACCGCCCCTTCAGCTCGCGGTACACCATCATCGCGGCGTCGTTCTGGGCGTACATCCCCGGCTCCAGCGTGACGCTCGTCGCCGCGCGGTCGACGATCGCCGACGGCGGCCCGCCGATGGCCTGCGTGACGGGCTCGCACTGAACGCCGACGGCGATCCGGCAGGGGACGTCCTCGAAGTAGGTCCGGTCGCCGCGGATCACGAAGCTCCCCTTCTCGATGTACTCGCCGCTCTCTGGGGTCTTCGATACCTGATCCGGCTCGACCATGTACGCGTCGCCCGCGCCGCGACCGTCCTTCCAGTCCGAGGAGTACGAGACGGCGAACTGCGCGACCTCCCGCAGCGTCTCCTCGGAGAAGTCGACCGGGTCCGCGGACTCGGAGGGCCCCGCGGCCTTCAGCAGGGTCACGGGCCCGCCGTGCGCCTGCGTGTGGAAGAACCGGTCGTGTTTGCCCATGTACTTCTTGACGAGCTCCTCGTTCTGGTCGGCGTTGCGCCCGCCGATGACGAGGTAGCCGGTCGAGGTGTGGAACCACCGGAAGCGGTCGTACCAGTCGTCGGGGCTCCGGATCGGGATAGAGGCGCGCGAGAGCCAGTCGGTCTCGTACGCCTCGTCGTCGTCTCCCTCGTCGCCGTCGCTTCCGCCGTCCCCGTCGTCCGCCGCCTGCTCCGCCTCCCACTCCGCCTTGCGCTCCTTGACGGCCTCCAGCTCGCGGCGCGTCGACTCGATCGCCTCCATCGCGCCCTCCTTCTTCCCCTCGATCCGCTTCGCCTCCTGGTAGAGCCGGTCGGCGTTGACCTCGACGCCGGCGCTCGCGTCGAGTTCGACGCGGACCGCGTCGACGCCCTCGCCGTCGTCGCTCCCGGCCTCGAGCTCGACCGTCACGGTCCCCTCGCCGCCGTCGACGTCGACCACGGCCTCGGCCGCCGGGATCCCGCGCTCCGCGCCCGCGTCGAGCGTCTCGGCGATCTCGTCCCACGGGACCTCGCTCTCGCGAGCCTCCTGAACCGTCGAGAGCACCTCGTCGACGAGGTCGTAGTTCGCGTACAGGAGTTCGGCGCGCTCGCGCTCCGCCTCGGCCTGTTCCTCGAACCCCTCGATCGCCCCCTCCTGCTGTTCGATGATCCGCTCCTGTTTGGCGATCTCCTCCTCGAAGTCCGGCCGGGAGGCCTTCGCGTCCGCCGGGGCCTCGCCCTCGCCGGTGTCGTCGCGGTCGAGCCGGTAGAAGTACTCGTCGACGGCGGCGTTGAACGAGTCGAAGCCGACGCTCGGGAGCCCCTCGTGCTCCGAGAGGGGGAACGGCGTGACGTCGACGACGCGGGGGTCGCGGTCGTCCGCCTCGCTTTCGGACAGCTCCTCCTCGTACACGCGCGGGTCGACGTCGCCGGAGCGGAGCCGGTCGCCGATCCGTTCGAGCGCCTCGTGGAGCGCGCGGAGCTGGTCGTCGGTCGCCTCGTCGATGGGCGTCTCCTTCTCGACGCCCGCGCGCGTGCACACCTCCTCGGCGTAGAGCCCGCCGAGGTTGAGCTGCGTGGCGAGGGTCCGCACCACGTCGCTGTCGGACTCGCGCATGTTCCTTTTAAACCCGCCGAGGCTCACGTCGAGGGGGTTGAGCCGTGACGCGGGGTACTCGTACTGCGAGCCGGGCGCGACCGTCCGGGACTTGAGCCGGACCGTCGACAGCGAGCCGACGACCTCGCCGGTCTCGTCGAGGGCGGCGACGTTGCCCTGGCCGAACAGCTCTGCGACGAGCGTCGTGTTCTCGTCCTCGCGCTCGAACTCGAAGGTGAGGATCCGGTCGAACTCGTACTGCTCGACGCCCGCGAAATCGGCGCCCGACATGCGGTTACGCAGCATCTTCGCGAAGTTCGGCGGGCGACCGGGGGCGTCGGCGACGTGCTCTGCGTCGGCGACGTGGGCCCGCTTCACGTCGCCCACCTCGATCATGAGTTCGACGCGGCCGCGGTCGAAGTCGCGCAGCTTCAGCCGGAGCAGGTCGTCGTCGTAGAGGTACGCCTTGTCGACCTTCGCGCCCTCGTACCGATTGAGCTCGGTGACGAGGGCCGCGAGGTCGATGCTCGACAGCTCCCGCTTCTGGTCCATACACGACAGAGACTCGCGGGCCGGAAAAAGGCGTGTCGTTGTGGGTGCGGTCGGGCGAGCGAGTCCGACCGAGTCGGCCTCACAGCCGCTTCGACACGTACGGCCCGTCTTGGTGGTAGCCGAGCTTGTCCCGGTAGTACTCCCGGGCGCCGATTCCGGAGATGACGGCCATCTTGCGGTAGCCGGCGTCGCGGGCGAGCTCCTCGGCGCGTTCGAGGAGCCTGGTGCCGTACCCCTTGTGTTGCCAGTCGCCGTCGCCGCCGATGGCGACCTCGGTGCCGTACACGTGGAGCTCACGGATCAGCGCCGCGTCCTCCAGCTCCCGGCGGATCGCGTCGTCCTCGGTGCCGGGCGCGCCGGGCTGGTCGGGCGCGAACGAGGGGAACCGCAGGCGGCAGAACCCGACGAGCAGGTCGCGGACGGGGTCCTCGAAGGAGATGAAGTGTTCCGTCCCGCCGCCGGCCTCGTACGTCATCACGTCGAGTTCGACGTCGTCGGGGTCCGGGTCGGCGTCGTTGTGACCGACCTCGCGGGCGCGGATGTCGCGCTGGACGATCCCCTTCTCCTCGGCGCGCTGATCGGCCAGCTGTCGGAGGTTCGACTTCCAGACGCCGCCCTCGATGAAGTCGGCGGGGATGTCGCGCTGGACGCGCTGGAGCCGGGTGTACTTCGGGACGTGGTCCATCGCCTCGGCGACGACGTCGGCCGCCTCCTCGTTCGTGAGGGGGTCGAACTCCTCGCGGCGCCACCGGTCGTACACCCGAGTCCCCTCGACGACGAGCGTCGGGTAGATTTTCAGGTAGTCGGGGCGCCAGTCCGGGTTCTCGAAGATCTGTCGGAAGTCCTCGATACACATCTCCCGCGTCATCCCCGGCTGTCCGGGCATCATGTGGAACCCCACCTTGAACGCCGCGTCGCGCAGGCGACGGTTCGCGTTGCGGGAGGCCTCGTTTCCGTGCCCGCGGTGCATCTCGCGGTTGATCCGCTCGTAGGTGGTCTGGACGCCGACCTCGACTTTGGTGCCGCCCAGGTCGAGCATCCGGTCGATCTGCTCGGGGTCGCACCAGTCGGGCTTCGTCTCGAACGTCGTCCCGATGTTGCGGATCGCGTTCGTCTCGTTCTCCGCGATCACGTCTTCGAGGTACTCGAACTCGGTCTCCTCGGGAGCGGGCGCGAACGACTCGCCCTCGGCCGGCTCCGGCTCCTCGTCCAGGTCGTAGTCGTTCATCGCCTGCAGGGCGCGCTTCACGAACCACTCCTGGTAGTCGTGCGAGCGCGCGGTCATCGTCCCGCCCATCAGGATGAGCTCCACCTTGTCGACCGGGTGACCGATCTTCCGGAGCTGTTCGAGCCGGAGCGTGACCTGCCCGTACGGGTCGTAATCGTTCTGCTCTCCGCGGGCCGCGGCGGGCTCGTGACCCGTGTACGACTGCGCCGAGGAGAACTCCGAGGCCGGTCCGCCGGGGCAGTAGAGGCACTTCCCGTGCGGACAGAGCTTCGGCGAGGTCATGATGGCGACCGGCGAGACGCCGGACGCGGTCCGGACCGGCTTCCGCTGGACCACCTCGATCACGTCGTCGCGCGCCTCGAAGGGCGCGTGGTCCAATATGTCGGTGTTCTTCGGGACCTTCGGGGACGAGAACTTCGAGCAGGCGTCGAGCTTGGCGGACTCGAGGTCGTCGCGGTCGATCTCGCCCGCGAGGATCCGGTCGACGAGGTGTTCGCAGGTGCGGACGAACGCCTCTGGCTCGTCGCCGTCGGAGTTCCCGCCTCCGTCGTCACCCCCCTCGCCGCCGGCGTCCGCGTCACTCGCCGCGTCGGTACTCATTACGCTCCGATCGACGGGTTTCGGAGTTAAGCGTGTCGCACCGCGGGAACCGGCCGGTTTTAGGCCGACCCGGGCGTAGCCGCCGCCGTGTTACGCAAGGACCTCCTGCGCGTCTCGCGGGCCGGCGGTGGATACCGCCCGCGCTTTACGGGTCGCGAGCACCGCCCGCTCGCGGCCCGGGTGCTCGGGACGTTCGAGTCCCACGTCGGGGAGCGCCGCGGCGACCTCGACGACGCGCTGGCGGCGCTGGAGGCCGACGCCGGCGACTCCGGCGGCGACTTCAAGCTCGTCCGCGGGCTCGCGGCCCTGATCGAGCGCGAGTGCGACTTCGAGACGCGGGCGCCGGTCCCGCCGCGCCGCGTCCGGCGGGCCGCGTTCGAGGCGGCGGAGGCGGTCGGCGTCGCGAGCGAGGCGGAGCGGGAGACCGCGGTCGACCGAGCCGCCGACGCGCTGGGGATCGAGCCGGGCGACGTGGAGGTGTCGCTCTACGCCGACCGCGACGTCAACGAGGTCCTCGTCGACGCCGACGTGCGGTGGGGGCCGGACTCCCTGTTGGAGCAGTACGACCTCTCGCTGGCGCAGACCGCCCTCTTCGACGCGACCGAGGTCCGGATCCGGTCGAACGACCCGAAGCGGCTCGTCTCGGCGGTGAAGCGGCTCCGGCTGATGTACGAGCTGGAGAAGACGCCCGAGGGGCGGGAGCTCGTCGTCACCGGCCCCGACACCCTCTTTTCGCGCACCCGGCGATACGGGACCGCCTTCGCGCGGCTCCTCCGGACCGTCGCGGAGTCCGCGGAGTGGTCGCTGGAGGCGACGATCGACGACCGCGGCCGCGAGCGCACCATGCGCCTCTCCGACGGCGACGTGACGGTGCCGGGCGTCGAGCCGGTCGCGGAGCCGTCGTTCGACAGCGGGGTCGAGGCCGACTTCGCCGGGCGGTTCCGCGGGCTCGACCTCGACTGGTCGCTCGTGCGGGAGCCGGAACCGCTCGAAACGGGGACGCGCGTGATGATCCCCGACTTCGCGTTCGACTACGATCACGCCGACTTCCGGCTGTTCTTCGAGGTGATGGGCTTCTGGACCCCCGAGTACGTCGAGAAGAAGCTCGGCCAGCTCGCAGACGTCGAGGACGTGGACCTGCTGGTCGCGGTCGACGAGAGCCTCGGCGTCGGCGAGGCGGTCGCGGCGCGCGACCACCGCGTCGTGACCTACTCCGGCACCGTCCGCGTGAAGGAGGTCGTCGACGTGCTCCGCGAGTACGAGGCCGAGTTCGTCGCGGACGCGGCGGCCGATCTCCCGGACTCGTTCGAGCCCGAGGACGACGTGCTCACGCTGACCGACCTCGCCGACCGCTACGGGGTGAGCGTGGCGGCGGTGGAGGACGGCCCGTTCCCGGAGCACGAGCTCGTGGGGCGGACGCTGGTCAGGCCGGCGGTCTTAGAGCGGATCGGCGACGAGGTGGCGGACGGGGCCCCGCTGACGGAGGCGGAGGCGGTGTTCGACGGGTACGGTATCGACGACGCGAGCGCGACCCTCTCCGCGCTCGGGTACCGAGTCGAGTGGGAGGGACTCGGCGGTGGAACGGTCCGGAGAAGGAAGTAAAGCGCCGATCGCGGATTACTCTGGGCTGAAAATGAGACTGATTTTATATATTTCGGTAAGGTAATTGTCCGGTTGGAGCACGCTATGGTCACCAACATCCAGACGCGGCTGCTCGGTAGAGACGTATCGTTCCCGGTCGAGGAGTCACGGTTCGCCTACTGGCTCGTCGTGATGCGGCTGATCGTCGGCTGGTGGTTCCTCCACGCGGGGCTCGACAAGTTCTTAGCCTGGCCGTTCGACGCGAGTTGGTTCGTGGGCGGCGCCGCGGCGGGGACCAGCCTCGCTCCGATTGTCACGCTGTTCTCCGACGGAATCATGCTGTCGTTCGTCAACGTCATGGTCCCGCTCGGGCAGACGCTGATCGGGCTCGGCTTAATCGTCGGCGCGCTGACGCGGCTGGCCGCGTTCTTCGGCGCGTTCCTGATGACGTTCTTCTACTTCATCAACGGCGAGACCGGCGGCTGGGCCCACGGCGTGATCACCGGCGACCTCCTGGGGCTGCTGATCTTCGCGATGATCGCCACGCTCGGCGCCGGCCGCGTGCTCGGCGTCGACGCGTACCTCGCGAAGACGGAGTTCGTCAGGAACCACCCGCGGATGCGGTACTTGATCGGCTAACACGGAGACAACAATGAGCGAACTCACCACAGTGGAACGAGTCGGACTGTACGGCGGCGCAGCGCTGCTCCTGATCGGGACGGTCGGGATGGGGCTGCTCGAGATAATCGCGGGAGCCCCGCACCCGGTGTCGGGGGAAGGGCAGGTCGTCCACGAGACGCTGATCAGTCTCAGCGTGCGGTCGTACACGATCCTGCTCGGCCTGATCCTGATGGCCACGTACGGGATCACCAACCTCGCCACCAAGCCGCCGAAGGACACGTCGATCTGAGGCGTTCGACGCGGTGGAGCGCCGTCAGCGGGCCGCGCTCCGACGGGCGGTTTTTACCGAATCCGACGGGGGCCCCTCGCTCCGCGACGGGGACCCCTCACTCCACGACGGGCAGGTCCGCGCGGCTCCCCTTGGGTACCACGGAGCGCAGCTCGTCGTAGAGGTACAGTCCAACCCCGATCGGCGCCGACCCGCCGGCTATCTCGTGGGTCGCGATCAGATACCCCCAGTCGCCGTCCCAATCCGGGAGGTCCTGATCGTCGCCGGCGGCGAACCGGGCGGCCTGCTCGGGGCCCAGTTCGACGACGTTCCGCGTCGCGTGGCGGCCGAACCGGGTGGCCGCGCGCCCGGTGGGCTTCCAGTGCTCCTGTCGCGTCCGGAGGAAGGTCATCCCGATCGCCTCCACCTCGCTGGGGTCGGTCGCCTCGCCGTTGAAGATCCAGACCTTCCCCGCGCCCTTCTCCCAGAAGCTGTACCCCTCGAAGACGCTCGGGTCGACCCCGAACCGCTCGTCCCACCAGTCGAGCACCTCACGCCGGCTCGCGCGCCCGTCGACCTCGCGGTCGTCGGGGGTCTCCGGGAGGCGGTCGAAGCGCTGGCCGTCGTTAGTCGGGGCGTCTCCGTCCGCGTCGTCGACGGATCCGGGGCCGTCGCTCACGCCGCCACCTCCCCGTCGCCCGCGCCCGCCTCGTCATCCCCGCCCACACGAAGCTTCGCGCAGAAGAACCCGCCCGTGTCGTTGTGATGGGGGTAGACGCGGTGCGCGCGCGTCACCGACTCGTCGAACGTCTCGCCCTCCCACTCGGTGACGCCGGGGACCGCGTCGAGCGGGAGGTCGAACTCGACGACCTCGCAGTCCTCGTTCGAGATGACGTGGTCGAGCACCGCCTCGTTCTCCTCGGGCGCGAACGTGCAGGTGGAGTAGACGACGGTCCCGCCGGGGCGGGTCGCCTGCACGGCCCGGGCTAAGACCCCCTTCTGGATCCCCGCGACGGCGTGGACGTGGTCGAGCGTCCACTGGTCGACGACGTCCGGGTTCTTGCGGCAGGTGCCCTCGCAGGAGCAGGGGGCGTCGACGAGGGCCCGATCGAACTCGTCGAACGCGAGCGGCTTCGTCGAGAAGTTCCGGGCGTCTTGATTCGTGACGATCGCGTTCGTGATCCCGAGGCGCTCCGCGTTGTGCCGGAGCGCGGAGAGCCGCCCGAGGTTGTTGTCGTTGGCGACGAGCGTGCCCTCGTCGTCCATCGCGTCGGCGATCTGCGTCGTCTTGCTACCGGGGGCCGCGCAGGCGTCCCAGACGCGCTCGCCCGGCGCCGGGTCGAGCGCGAGCCCCGGGAGCACCGACACCTCCTCTTGCCCGTGGGTCCAGCCGTGGACGTACGGCCAGTTCCCGCCGGGGTTCCCGTCCGGAAGCCGGAGCAGGCCGTCGTGCCACGCCACGGGCTCGTACGCGACGCCCGCTTCGTCGAACGCCTCGCGGACCCGATCGGGCGAGGCCGCCATCTCGTTCACGCGGACGACGGAGGGCAGCGGCCGGTCGCAGGCCGCGCGGAACGCCGACGCGTCGTCGACGAGCGGCTCGTACCGCTCTAACGGATTCATGCCACCCCTTTCGCGGCGGCCCGTTAGTCGGTTTCGGGACGCGCGCGAGGCCACGCAGTCGCACGCCCCGCGCGCCCTACGTTTTAGGTCCCTGCCCGGAGTAGGCGAACGCATGGCACGCATCTCCGTCCTCGACGAGGACGTCTCGCTGGACGAGCCGACGCTGGTGGAGGGGTTCCCGGGCGTCGGACTCGTCGGAAAGATCGCGACGGACCACATGATCGAAGAACACGAGATGGTCCACTACGCGAACGTCCACTGCGACGGGCTCCCGCGGGTGGCCGTCTACCGGGAGGACGACCGGGCGCTGACGACTCCCGTGCGGCTGTACGCCGACGCGGAGAACGACCTCGTCGCGCTCCGGAGCGACGTGCCCGTAAATCCCGGCGCCGCGACCGAGGTCGCCGGCTGCCTGGAGAGCTGGTTCGCCGAGAGCGCGACGTTCCCGATCTTCCTCTCCGGGCTCGGCCGCGAGAAGGACGAGGCGCCGCCGTCGATCTACGGGGTGGCGACCGGCGACGGCGGCGATCGGCTCGACCGCGCCGACGTCGAGGACCCGCCGGAGGCCGGGCTGATCTCCGGGCCGACGGGCGCGATGCTCGCGGAGGCGCTGGAGCGCGACCGCGACGCCGTCGGGCTCGTCGTCGAGTCGGACCCGCAGTTTCCCGACCCCGAGGCCGCGCGGATCCTCATCCGGAACGGCATCGACCCGATCGCGGAGACGGAGACGCCCACCGAGGGGCTCGTCGACCAGGCGACCGAGATCCGCGAGGCGAAGCGGGCGTTCGCCGAGCGGATGCAGCAGGCCACCGAGGAGAGCTCGCAGGCCGAGCCGCTGAAGATGTTCCAGTAGGCGGCGCGCGCGGTTCTCGACCGGGACGCCGGCGGCTCCGGTCGGGCGGTCTCTCGATTTCGTCGACGCCCGCGCCGAGCGGGGCGCCCCTCGACTCAGTCGTCGTCCGCGCCGGGCGACCCGTCTCCCGCCTCCAACTCGTCGAGGATCGGGCGGTACTTGAGCTGGATCTCGTCCCACTCGCGGTCGGGATCGGAGTCGGCGACGAGGCCGACCCCGGCGAAGAGGGTGGCCCGCCGGGGCGCCGCGACCGCCGAGCGGATCGCGACCGCGAAGGCGCCGTTGCCGGCGGCGTCGATCCAGCCCACCGGCGCCGCGTACCAGCCGCGGTCGAACGGCTCCGTCTCGTGGATCGTCTCCAGGGCGCGGTCGGGCGGGAGCCCGCCGACGGCGGGGGTCGGGTGGAGCGCCTCCACGAGGTCGAGCACGTGGCGGTCGTCGCTGAGTTCGGCCGTGATCGGCGTGTGGAGGTGCTGGACCGTCGCGAGCCGGCGGACGCGACGCTCGCCGGCGGAGACCGACGCCGCGAACGGCTCCAGCTGCTCGCGGACTGTGTCCGCGACGAGTTCGTGCTCGTGGACGTTTTTGTCGTCATCGAGCAGCTCCCGCGCGAGCCACTCGTCCTCCGCCGGCGTCTCGCCTCGCCCCGTCGTCCCCGCGAGCGCGTCGGTCTCGACGGTCCGCCCGCGAAGCGAGACCAGCCGCTCCGGAGTTGCGCCGAAGAAGGCGCTCTCCTCCTCGTCCGGCTCGAAGTAGTACCGGTGACAGTCGGGGTACTTCTCCGCGAGCCGTTTCAGCGTCGCCGCTCGCGGGAATTCGGCCGCCAAGTCCGCCTCCAGCGCCTGCGCCAGGACGACCTTCCGTAAGTCGCCGCCGCGGATGCGGTCGACCGCGGCGTCGACGCTCTCGCGCCACGCCTCGCGGCTCGTGGTCCGACGGGTCTCCGCGATACCTGGGCGCGGCGGATCGGCCGCGTCGCCGTCGACCGCGGCGAGGCGTTCGACCTCGTCCGCCAGCCGGTGCTCGACGGCGTCGACGTCGGTCTCCGGGCCGACAGCGTTCACCGTGAGCCAAGTGCCGTTGTCCGCGAACGTGAGCTGGACGCGCGGGAGCGCAAAGCGCGCCTCCGGGAACGGCCCCCACGTGTCGCCGCCGCAGGCTCCCTCGTGGAAGGCGAATCCGCCGAAGATCCGGGGTCGAGCGGCCTCGGTCCCGGCGTGGACGTCGCCGGAGTCGAACAGGTCGGCGGCGGCGCTCCGGACCTCGGCGAACCGCTCCGGGCCGCTCGCGGTGAGGGTCGCGGCTGCCCCGCTCCCGAGGACGAGGGCGTCGTCCGGCGCGCTCCACGTCGTCCGCGGCGTCGAGAGGGCGTCGAAGGCGGCCGCGAACGGGGGCGCGTCGACCGCGGTCGTGCGGCTGACGAGGGGCGGAGCCGAGGTCGAACGCGCCCGTTCCATTAAGTAACGGTCGGCACTGCGGGCCCTTTATCCTGACTATCCCGGGGGTCGGCGCGGGCGACGGGCGCGCGGTCGCTCGCTCTAACGCCTACGGCGTGAAAGCGGACGCCGCCGTCAGCTGTACCGCTCTTCGTTCCACGGGTCGGCGGTGTCGCTGTAGCCGCGCTTCTCCCAGTAGCCGAGCTCCTTCTCCGTGAGGAACTCCACTCCCGAGACCCATTTGGCGCCCTTGTACGCGTACTTGTGGGGGGTGACGACCCTGATCGGTCCCCCGTGGTCGGCCGGGAGGTCGTCGCCGTCGTAGCCGTACGCGAACAGGACGCCGTCTCGAGCGCACTCGTCGAGCGAGAGGTTCGTGGTGTAGCCGTCGAGCGCGTGGAAGAGGACGTGTTCGACGTCGTCGCGGACCCCGGCGTGGTCGACGATTTCGGCGAACTCGACGCCGGTGAACGCGCAGTCGAACTTACTCCACCCCGTCACGCAGTGGAAGTCCTGTCGCTGGGTGACGGCCGGGAGGTCTTGGAACTCGGACAGCGAGAGATCGAGGGGGTCGTCGACGGCGCCCCACACCTCGAAGGCGAACGTCTCGGGGTCCCACGAGGGCGTTCCGCTCTTCGAGAGCACCGGGAAGCGGTCGGTCTCGCGCTGGCCCGGAGGGAGTCGGTCGTCGCCGTACTCGCGGTAGAGCCCCGTGAGGTCCTGAACGTCGCCGTCGGCCTCGGTCGCGGCGTCCGTGCCGCCGGATCCACTCATACGCCGGCGTAGGCGTCGCGCACACCTATGCGTATCGCTCCGCGTCGGTTGCAGAACCCGGGTCGACCCCAGTCACACCCCGGAAAACGACGCCGACGGCGGGGGGCGTCGCCCTGACTCGCGGGCTCAAACGGCTGTCGTTCGCGAGGCCGGCAGACCGCCGATCGGGCGGCGAGGACGCAGGCGCGTCGAACGTGTCGCCCATCGATTAGAAGTTTCGTATAACGGATCTAGAATTTAGATATTTCGAACTGAAGTTTCGAGAATGCCGTCGTGAGATTTCTCATACCCGTACCGTCGACGCCACATTTATATACCCATTCCCATTACTCCCGGGCAGGAAATGCCACGAGTAGAGATAACCGTGCCGGAGCATCTGGAGATGCAGATCGCCCAGATGGTCGAGCAGGGGGAGTTCCTCAACCGAGAGGAGGCGGTGGAAGAGCTCCTGTCGACGGGGATAAAGGCGTACAAGACGAGCGGACCGAGAGACGAGGACGACTCCGGCGGGTTCGAGGACGAGGGCATGATGGGCCACGAAGACGAGTACGTGTTCTGAAGCGGGACCGTCCCCGCGATCTCTCCCCGGCTGTACGTTCGCGTCCGGTACCCCCCCGCGAGCCGTGCGTATTCCCCTCAACAACGCTTAAATTGTCTACGACTCGTATCTCTGGTATGCACAAAGACGAGCTCCTCGAACTCCACGAACAGATGGTGACGATCATGGAGCACTTCCGCGCGAACGAGACCGTCGACGGCTCGCTGTTCGACCCGTACGACGAGCTGGAGGTCGACCCCTCGCACGTCCACAAATCGAAGAGCGAGCACAAACACGCCGTGTTCGTGCTCGGCAACGCCCTGGCGAACGCGATGAGCGAGGACGAGTTCTCCCCCGCCGGCCGCGTCGGCAAGCGGATGAAGGAGCTGGCGGACGACGCCGAGAACAAGATCTGACCGCCCGGTGCCACCTCCCGGTCGACCGACCCGCGGATTCATAAGCGGTCGACCGCTCCCTTTCCCACATGGTCGCGGAGGCGCTGACGTCCGACGCCGCCCACCTCGCTGTCGGCGGCGGGCTCGTCGCCGTGGCGGTCGCGGTCGTTTATACGACCGACCGGCCGGCCGGATCGTGGACCCGCGCGCTCCGCTCGCGCTTCCTGCTCGGCGTGCCGTGGGGGACGCTGGTCGCCGTCGCCGGCGTGATCGGGGTGTACCTCTTCGTCCAGAGCGGGCTGGAGAACCCCGACCGCCCGGTCGTGATCCCGTTCCGCTCGTGGTCGTACTTCTACCCGGAGGGGCTCCTCTGGTCGAGCTTCGCGCACGCCAACCGCGGGCACATCACGGGGAACCTCCTGTCGGCGCTGGTCGCCGGCGGAATCGCCGAGTACGCCTACGGGCACTTTCCGGGCGGACGCGAGGTCGATGAGGAGACGGGCACGCTGCGGTCGGCGCTGCCGAGCCGGGAGTCCCTCCCGTCGCGAGAGTCGCTGCGCCGGGTCCGTTCCGACGGCGCTACCGGGTTCGGCCTCGGCGCCGTCGGACTTTCGACGCTCGCGTCGCTCTCGATGAGCGCGTCGCGCCCGGACACCGATCCGCTCGCTGAGCGTCCCTCCGTTCGGGCGTTCGTCGTCGTGCCGGGCGCAATCGCGCTTTTCGGGGTCGCCAGCGCGCTGTTCGCGCTGGGGCCGGTGATCGGGTTCTCGGTGGTCGTCTTCGCGCTGTGGGGGTTCGCGCTCGTCTTCTATCCCGTCGGGACGATCGCGGCGCTCGCGGGGGCGACGCTCGTGAACGTCGCCTACCGGGCCCTTCGGGACCCGGTCGTCACCGCCGGAGCGAGCGGCTCCTACGGGCCGCCTGGGTGGGCGAACGTCGCCATCCAGGGCCACACCCTCGGGCTCATCGCCGGGATCTTCGCCGCGGTGTGGCTCGTCCGGCGGCGCCGCGAGCGCGAAGCCCGCTCGGACGGCGCGGAGGGCGGTCAGGCGGTGACGGCGTCGAGCGGCGGCTCTGGGACGACCGCGCTCGCCGCGTTCGGCGCGGTGCTCCTCTTCGGCGCATCCCGTCGGCTCTGGGCGGTGTACTGGTACCTCGGGAACGAGCGGTACGAGTTGTACCGGGCGCTGGGATTCGGGCTGCTCGCGGCCCTCGCGGCGATCGTCGCCCTCGCGGTCGCGGGGCGAGACGAGCCGCTGCGTCCGGACGCGGCCGTGCCGGAACCCGACACGATCCGAGGGGCGGTCCGGTCCGCCACGCCGGCCGCGATCGGACTCCTCCTGCTCGCGTCGGCGCTGGCGGTCGTCGCCGGACCGGGAGTGGTCCCGAACCTCGTCGCCGTCGACGACGGCGACCTTCCTGGCGATCCGATCGAGGTCGAGGGGTACCAGGTGACGTACGCCGAGAACGTGGAGGACGAGGTGGTGGGCGTCGTCGACGTCGAGGCGTTCGGTCGGTCGACGAGCGTCAACACCTCGGGGGTCATCGTGAAGAACGCGGACCGGGAGATCTGGACGACCGCGGTCTCGCGGGGGAACCTCGCCTTCTGGGGGTACCGCGCCGTCGACGTGGGCGGGACCGGGTGGCGCGAGACCGTCTGGGTCCAACGAGTGGGGTGGGTGGCGGCGAACGGCGGCCCGGCCTACCGGGTCGACGCGGTCCGGAACGAGACGCGCTCGACGCTGTTCACGAGCGAACCGGCGCGGGCGGAGCCGCGGATCGACGGGCGCAACGTCACCGTCGCGGCCGTCGAGGGGGGCTTCGAACTGCGCGTCGCCCACGGGGGCGAGACCGAGCGGGCGGCGCTCCCCGCGGCGAACGAGACGGTCACGCTCCAGGGGGTCGCGTTCGTGCGCGAGGAGGACGCGGTGTTCGCGGAGCGCGGGGAGACGCGGGTGCGGATCGCGACGCGGGAGCGGTACGAGGGGCGGCAGTAACGCTCGGTCGGACCGAGGGCGGCAGTGAGGGGGTATCGGGGCGGGGAACCCGACGGGCTCACGCCCACTCGATCCGGTACACCTCGGCGTCGATATCGCGCGACTCGTCGCTGTGATGGTCGAACTGCGCGTCGATCGCGAAGTCGGCGGCGAACGCGTGGGTCACCTCGCCGCCCTCGTCGGCCGCGAACGCCTCGACGAACTCCCGGCTGCCCGCGTTGTGGACCGAGTAGGAGACGGTCGCGACGCGGCTCGCCGTCGCCAGAAAACCGCGGTCGGCGTTGCGGTTCCCGTCTCGGGCGCCGAACGGGGGGTTCATCACGACCGTCACCGGATCGGGCACGGCCAGCGGGAGCCGCGTCGCGTCGGCCTGGATCCAGTGGACCGGGGCGCTGGCGGCCACCCGGCGCTGATTGCCGGTCGCGGTGAGCAGCGCGTCGCGGTCGAGTTCGACGCCGAGGACGCGGGCGGGGCCGCGGAGGGCGGCCGCGAGCGCGAGCATCCCCGTCCCGGTGCCGAGATCGAGGACGGTGCGACCGTCGACGTCGCCGTGGAGGTCCGCGAGGTGGACGACGTGCGCGGCCAGGTCCGGCGGCGTGGGGTACTGTTCGAGCGCGACGCGCGGCTCTTCGAACCCGGCGACGACGCCGAGCTTCGTCGCGAGCGAGCGCTTCGACGCCATCCGTCAGGCCGCGGCGGTCCGGACGAGTTCGACCCCTTCGCGGTCGGCGCGCTCGGCCAGCGCCGACAGCGCCGGCTCCGCGGCGTCGGGGTCGGACACCTCCCCCAGCCGGACCTCGATCCGTCCGGCGCCGAGGAACGACGCGGCGCGGACGAACTGACGGAGCCGGTCGGCCTCTCGTTGCGTCGAGAGCGTGTCCTCGCAGTCGAAGCAGGCCTCGACCGACAGCGTCGCCGGCTGGTAGCCGCGGGCTGAGAGCTCGGCCTTGAGCTCGCGGAGGTGTTCGGGCGCGGTGCTGTCGAGGTCGTCGGCGTCGATGACGATGGGGTCGATCTCCGCGGGTCGACAGCCGCGGAGCGTCCCCTCGATCCCGTCGGACTGCGTCGTGCTCATGGAAGCCCATATGTTGTAGTTATACAAAAGTCTTTGTGAATGTCTGATAGTAATTATAGCGCCGATCGTCGCGGCGCTAATATGACCGCGCTCGGCGGTCACGTTTCGTGTTCGATGACCGGTAGCGCCGACGGTCGGCGAGTCGGGATCCTCGGCACTGGATCGTCAGTAACTGGCGTTTGAAGCGCCAACGGACTCATTCACACCAGATGAGAGGAACCGGAACCGACCGGCGACGCGTGCGGATCCGGGACAAAGGTTTAAATAGGACAATAACCAGAAACCTTATAATGGAACGTCCGAGCCGCCAGCGTCAACAGGAGCGGAACACCGAGCGAGAGTCGGACGAGACGGAGACGGTCTCCTGCCCGGAGTGTGATTCGGAAGAAATAGTCACGGACGCCGACCAAGAGCTCGTGTGTGAGGACTGCGGGCTGGTCTTGGACGAGCGGAACATCGACCGCGGGCCGGAGTGGCGGGCGTTCAACCACTCGGAGCGGCAGTCGAAGTCGCGCGTCGGCGCCCCCATCACCGAGACGATGCACGACAAGGGGCTGACGACGACGATCGACTGGAAGGACAAGGACGCGTACGGACGGTCGCTCTCCTCCGAGAAGCGATCGCAGATGCACCGGCTGCGCAAGTGGCAAGAGCGGATCCGCACGAAGGACGCCGGCGAGCGCAACCTCCAGTTCGCGCTCTCCGAGATCGACCGCATGGCGAGCGCGCTCGGCGTGCCGCGGTCGGTACGCGAGGTCGCCTCGGTCATCTATCGACGCGCGCTCAACGAGGACCTCATCCGCGGCCGGTCGATCGAGGGCGTCTCCACCGCCGCGCTCTACGCCGCCTGCCGGCAGGAGGGCATCCCCCGATCGCTCGACGAGGTCGCCGACGTCTCGCGCGTTCCGCAGAAGGAGATCGGTCGGACGTACCGCTACATCTCCCAGGAGCTCGGATTGGAACTGAAGCCCGTCGACCCGAAGCAGTTCGTTCCCCGCTTCGCGTCGTCGCTGGAGCTGAGCGAGGAGGTCCAGTCGAAGGCGACGGAGATCATCGACGTCTCCGCCGAGCAGGGGCTCCTCTCCGGGAAGTCCCCGACCGGATTCGCGGCCGCGGCGATCTACGCGGCCTCGCTGCTGTGTAACGAGAAGAAGACCCAGCGCGAGGTCGCCGACGTCGCGCAGGTGACGGAGGTCACCATCCGCAACCGGTATCAAGAGCAGATCGAAGCGATGGGCTTCCGCTAGCGGCGACGCGTGCGGAGGCGAGCCAGCCGTGTCGCGGCCGGAAACGCGGCGCCGGCGACGGGCCCTCGTCGCGGCGGAAAACGCGGCGCAGACGTGCGGTCTTCCCGCGGTTCGCCGCTCGTGATCGGGTTTTTAATCGGTACCGAGCGTATCTTCTCGCGAGATGTACTCGCATATCCTCGTCCCGACGGACGGTAGCCCCGCGTCGGACGCCGCGATCGAACATGCGATCGACCTCGCCGAGCAGTACGACGCCACGCTCCACGCGCTGTACGTCGTCGACGGCGCGGCGTACGCGACGCTCGAAGCGGGCGCCGAGGTCGTGGTCGACGCGCTCGAGTCCGAGGGAGAGGAGGCCACGCAGCGGGTCGCGGACGCGGCCGGAAGCGCGGGCGTGAGCTGCGAGACGGTCGTCACGACGGGGACCGCGTACCGCTCGATCCGGAACTACGTGGACGAGAACGACATCGACATGATCGTGATGGGGACGCACGGCCGGAAGGGGCTCGACCGGTATCTCCTCGGCAGCGTCACCGAGCGGGTCGTCCGAACCTCGGACGTGCCCGTCCTCACCGTCCGACAGCCGAGCGATGAGTGAGTGCCCGCCGCGACGGGGGTGACCCCCGTGCGAGACTGGCTGTCACACCGGGTCGCCGCCTCCCCGGACGCCGCGGCGCTCGTGCGGGCCGAGGACGGCGAGGCCTGGACGTACACGGACCTCGACCAACTCGTCTCGGAGACGGCGGGGCGCCTCGTCGCCCACGGGATCGAGGCGGGCGACCGGCTCGGCGTGATCACGCCCCCGTACGTCGGGACGGTCGGACTGGTCCACGCGGCGATGCGGATCGGCGCGACTTTCGTCCCGCTCGGACAGGAGCTCACGCCCAGGGAGCTCTCGGAGCGGGCGGAGCGGGCGGACCTCTCCGCGGTCGTCTGCGCGGAGCCGACGGAAGACGACGCGTTGGCGGCCGTCGACGGGATCGACGACACGCCCGTCTTCTCCGTCGACGACCCGACCGACGGGACCGTCACCGCCGTCCACGACGTCGAGCCCGCGACGGTCGATCCCCCAGAGTGGGAGTTCGACGATCACCTCTGTATCCTCTTCACGTCCGGCACGACGGGGGAGCCGAAGCCGGTTCCGCTCACCGCCGGTAACGTGTGCAGTTCCGCCGTCGCCTCCGCGTTCCGGCTCGGTGTCGACCCCGGCGACCGCTGGCTCGTCTCTCTCTCGTTACACCACATGGGCGGGCTCGCGCCCGTCTACCGCTCGGCGCTGTACGGGACGACCCTCGTGCTCCGGGAGGGGTTCGACGCCGGGGGCACCGCCGACGACATCGACACGTACGACGTGACCGGCGTCTCGCTCGTCCCGACGATGCTCAAGCGGATGCTCGACAGGCGCGGCACCCTGTCGGACACGCTTCGCGTGGTCCTGCTCGGCGGCGCGCCGGCGCCGGACGAGCTGTTGGAGCGCTGCCGCGACTACTCGGTCCCGGTGTATCCGACGTACGGGATGACCGAGTCGGCCTCGCAGATCGCGACCGCGACGCCCCGGCAGACGAAGGGGCGGCTCGGCACGGTCGGCCGCCCGCTGTTCGGAACCGAGGTGACGGTCGTCGACGAGGACGGCGCGCCGGTCGAAGCCGGGGAGTCGGGGGAGATCGTCGTCGACGGCCCGACGGTGTCGCCGGGGTATCTGAAGCCCCCGACGGACGCGGGCGACGGGGCGACCGCCGAACTCGATCAGTCCACCTTCGGCCCCCACGGGCTTCACACCGGCGACGTGGGACGGATCGACGAAGACGGCTACCTCTACGTGCTCAACCGGCTCGACGACCGCATCATCACCGGGGGCGAGAACGTCGAGCCCGGCGAGGTGAGCGACGTGCTTCGGGAGTTTCCCACGGTCGAGGACGTCGCCGTCGTCGGTCTCGACGACGAGATGTGGGGCGAGCGGGTCGCCGCGCTGCTCGCGGTCGGCGACCGGACGGGGGAACCGGTGGACGAGGCGGCGCTCGCCTCGTTCGCCCGCGAGCGGCTCAGCGGGTTCAAGATCCCGAAAACGATCGCCCTCGTCGACGAGCTCCCGCGGACGGTCTCGGGCACTGTCGATCGAGAGGCCGCGCGGGAGGCGCTTCGGGAGACCGGTCGGGACCTGAATCGCGATCCGGAGGCCGAACTGAAGACGGCCGGCTTCGAGCCCGCGGATCCGGCCGAACCCCCGGACGACGACGGCGACGACAGAGTCGAGATCGACGATGCCGAAGAGGTCGCGAACGCGGACGACTCCGCGGAAAACGCGGACGAATCCGCCGGCGAGGCGGCAGACGGAGCCGACGGCGTGGACGACTCCGACGTCGCCACCGCGGGTGAGGGCGGTTCCGACGTCGCCGACGCCGACGAAAGCGAAGGCGAAGACGAAAACGGAGACGACGAAAGCGAAGGCGAAGACGAAAGCGGAGACGACGAAAGCGAAGGCGAAGACGATCCCGACGAGGACACCTCAGAGGTCGACGTCGAGGTCGTCGATGCCGACGACGCCCGAGGCGAGTAATAAACTCTCCCGATATTTCTCGTTGTTCCACGAACGTTTTGACCGCGGGGCCCGCGGATCGGACATGGATCTACTGGACGACAGCGTCGTGCCGGAGCGCGCGCGCGACGTGAAGGCCGAGGCCCGCGAGTTCGCCGACGAGCACATCGCGCCGAACGCGGCGGAGTACTACGATTCGGGCGAGTACCCGTGGGAGGTGCTGGAGGCGGCGATGGACGCGGGACTCATCGCGCAGGACATCGGCGAGGAGTACGGGGGGAAGGGGTTCGACCTCGCGCAGGTGCTCGCGATCGCGGAGGAGTTCTACCGCGCCGACGCCGGCATCGCGCTCACCCTCCAGCTCGCGAGCTTCGGCTGCGAGATGGTCGAGCAGTACGGCACCGAGGCGCAGAAGGAGGAGTACCTCCGGCCGGTCGCGGAGAACGACCAGATCTCCGGGCTCGCCGTCTCTGAGCCGGAGACCGGCTCCGACCTCGCGGGGATGACGACGAAAGCCGAGAAGGTCGACGGCGGGTACGAGATCACCGGCGAGAAGTACTGGGTCGGCAACGCGGTCGAAGCCGACTGGCTCACCGTCTACGCGAAGACCGGCGAGAGCGACGACCGCTACTCGAACTACACCCTGTTCATCGTCGAGACCGACAGCGAGGGGTACGAGGCGGAGCACATCCCGGAGAAGATGGGGATGCGCGCCTCGAAGCAGGGCCACATCGTCTTCGAGGACTGCTTCGTCCCCGAGGAGAACGTCGTCGGCAGCGAGGGCGGCGGCTTCTACGTCCTCGCGGACTTCTTCAACCACGGCCGCGTGGTCGTCGGCGGGCACGGGCTCGGGCTGGCCGCGGCCGCCATCGAGGAGGCCGAGGAGTTCGTTCACGGGCGTAACGCCTTCGGCCGGACGGTCAACGAGTTCCAGGCGGTCCAGCACACCCTCTCGGACATGCGGATCGGTTTCGAGTCGGCGCGCGCGCTCAACTGGCGCGCCTGCGAGAAGGTCGCGAACAACGAAGACGCGGGGTACTGGGCCGCGCTGGCGAAGACAAAGTCCACGGAGGTCGCGACCGACTGCGCCGAGAAGGGGATGAAGCTCCACGGCGGGCGGTCGATCCTCACCGACCGCCGGATCGCCCGCGTCTACCGCGACGTGCGCATCCCGGTGATCTACGAGGGCGCCAACGACATCCAGCGGAACCTGATCTACCGCCAGTCGCGGTAGAGCCGGGAGTGCGGGTCGGCCGCTTTTCTCAGATCCGACGGGCCAGCGCCGCGAGCGCCTCGCTTCCGCCCGACGTGAGGGGGTCGCCGTGGCCGACGCAGGCCACCTCGAACGGCGGGGCACGGGCGGCGAGGTCGCGGATGCTCTCCAGTACCGCGTCCGTGTCGTAGCTGATGAACCACTCCGAGGGGTCGAGCCCGCCGTCGGACGCCGAGACGAGGTCGCCGAGGAGCGCGACGCCGAGCGACTCGCTCACGTACGCGACGTGACCCGGGGTGTGGCCGGGCGTGTGGTACGCGGTGAACGAGCCGAGCCGTTGACCGTCGGACACGGACTCGACCTCCAGGTCCGGATGCGTCGTGAACAGGCCGGCGAGGCGCTGAAACGCTCCCTTGTGATTGCGCAGCGGCGGCGACCGCTCCCCGCGGAGGATCGCCGCGTCGAACGCGCCGGTGTACACGGTCGCGTCGAGCTCCGGCGTCAGCGCCGCGAGCGCCCCGACGTGGTCGAGGTCGTAGTGGGTCAACAGCACTCGGCCGATGTCCGCGACGTCCACGCCGGCCTCGGCGAGCCCCTCCCGGATCGCCGCGTCGTCCCACGGCGTCCCCGCGTCGACGAGCGTGGGGACGTCGTCGTCGACGAGGTACGCGCTGACGCCCCGCAGCTCGAACCGCCACACTCCGTCCGCGAGTTCCGTGGGCATACCGAGTGGTAACGACCGACGGGGATTTGACGGTGGCGACCGAGGGACGGCGGGAGTCACCGCGTCCGGTGTTCGCATCGGCGACCGCACCGCCGACGAAAACGCCAAGACGCCGCGGCGTCACGTCGGCGTATGCGACTCGAGGACTACTGGGGGATCGGCCCGAAGACGAGCGAGCGGCTCGTCTCGGCGCTGGGGACCTCGCGGGCGATCGAGGCGATCGAGGCGGCCGACGTCCGGGCGCTCGTCGACGCCGGACTCCACCGCGGGCGAGCCACCCGGATCCTCCGCCGGGCCAACGGCGAGGCCGGCATGGACGTCCTCGCGACGGGGGACACCCGCTCGGTGTACGACGACCTGCTCTCGCTGGCCGCCGGCCACGCGCTGACGGCCCACGCCGCCGACCGGATCCGAGTGCTGACGCCGCTAGCGGACCGGGAGGCGGTCGAGGCCCGACTCGACGGCGTGGTCGCCGCGCGCGACGCGTGGGAGGGGCTCGTCGAGGCCGACCGCGAGCGCGTGACCGAGGCGTTCGACGCGTACGACGACGCCGAGGGGTCGGACCTCGCGGCCGTCGAAACCGCCATCGCGCTGCGGGAAGCGGGGCTCGACGACGGCCCGTTCGAAGCGGTGGGCGCGCTGGAGGCGGACGCCCTGCGGGACGCCGCCGGCGCCCTCGCCGACGTGCGCGGGTCGATCGACCCGACGAGCGTCGACGGCGACGGCGACATCGAGGTCGCTCGCGGCGCCGACGACGAGCTGGACCGCCTGCGCGACCGGCTCGACGCGGCCGAGGAGCTGGCGAACTCCGCGTTCGACGTGCTCGACGCGGTCCGGGACGGCTCGCTGCGCGACTTCGAGGCCCTGGAGGCCGCGACGATCGACCACGTCGCGAGCGAGACCGGCGTCGACCCGGCGACGGTGCGGTCGGTGGCTCCCGACGACGCGCTCGACGCCGCCGACTTCGTCTCGGCGACCCTCCGCGACCTCGCGGCGGAGCTGGAGGCGGAGGTCGCGGAGCGCGAGGCGGCGGTCGCCGCCGACATCCGGGAGCGGATCGGCGGCGCGCGGGCGGACTCGGGCGAAGACGGCGGAGGCGACGGAGACGACGAGCGGGAGAGCCACGTCGCCCGGGCGGTGACCGCCGTCTCGGACGCCGCGTTCCTGCTCTCGCTCGCGCGCTTCGCGGCCGCGTACGACCTCGCGCGACCGACGCTCGTCGACGACGGGATCGCGGTGCGGAACGCGCGGAACCCGTTCATCGCCGGCGAGGTGCAGCCGGTGTCGTACGCGGTCGGGACCCACTCGCTCGCGGGCGACGCGGGCGTGGCGAGCGTCGACGCGCCGCCGACCGGCGACCGCGTGAGCGTGCTTACGGGGGCGAACTCGGGCGGGAAGACGACGCTGCTGGAGACGGTCTGCGCGGTGGCCCTGCTCGCGTCGATGGGGCTCCCGGTGCCCGCAGAGGAGGCGCAGGTCGGCTCCTTCGACCGGATCGTCTTCCACCGGCGCCACGCCTCGTTCAACGCCGGCGTACTGGAGTCGACGCTGAAGTCGGTGGTCCCGCCGCTCGTCGAAGAGGGCCGGACGCTGATGCTCGTCGACGAGTTCGAGGCGATCACGGAGCCGGGGCGGGCCGCCGACCTGTTGAACGGTCTCGTGACGCTCACCGTCGAGCGGGGCGCGCTCGGCGTGTACGTCACGCACCTCGCGGAGGACCTGAGCCCGCTCCCGGAGGCCGCCCGGATCGACGGAATCTTCGCGGAGGGGCTCACGAACGACCTCGAACTGCGCGTCGACTACCAGCCCCGCTTCGGTACGATCGGCAAGTCGACGCCGGAGTTCATCGTCTCTCGACTCGTCGCGAACGCGAGCGATCGCGGCGTGCGCGCGGGGTTCGAGCACCTCGCCGGCGCCGTCGGCGAGGAGGCGGTCCAGCGCACCCTCTCGGACGCGGAGTGGGCGGGTGACGATGACTGACGAGGAGGCGGGCGGCCCCGCGGAGGGCGCGGGAGGCGGGCGAATACGGTCGATCGCGGTCCACCGCGAGGACGTCGCGAGCGCGCTCGAGGCGACGCTCCGGAGCGACCGCGAGGTCGTCCTGCGGGTGACGCCGCCGTTCTCGGGGCGGATGCGCGCTCGACTTCACGCGGTCGACCACGGGACGGCGGGGGAGGAAGCGGGCGGAAGCGAGACGAGCGAGCGCGACGGCGACTCCCCGACCCCTATTCACGTCGATCCCCGCGACCTCGTCGCCGAGGTCCCCCCGTACCCCGAGGTCGACGAGACGGCGGCGGCTCACCCCGACGCCGACATCGAGACCCGCCGAGAGCGTCACGCCGAGGCCGTCGAGGCGTGGCGCGAGCGCGTGCGCGGGTCGATCGTCGACGCCGTCGAGCTGGAGGTCGACGGCGAGACCCGCGCGGTCGACGTGACCGCGCTCGGGTGACTATTTTTAAAAGAGGCCGCGGATCCGTTACAGCCGAAGCCGCTTAACTGACGTGCCGGCGCCGCCGAAGTCGGCGAGCGCCGCGTCCGCGTCGCCGCCGTCGGCCGTCGCCGCCGCGACCACCACCGTGTCGGCGTCGAGGTCGGCGTCCAGTCGGACCTCGTACGCGCCGTCGTCGGGCGTCGCGAGCGTCGAGCCGTCGGCGGCGTACACCGCGACCGCCTCGGCGTCGGTCTCGCCGGAGACGACGAGGTCCTCGCCCGCGTACTCGACGGCGGCGGTGAGGTCGGGCCCCGCGGGGCGGTCGCCTTCGACGTACCGCTCACGGACGACGGTCGGGGTCTCGACCGGCTCCCCGGCGTCGACGCCGTGCGCGAGCCGGATGTAGCCCGCCATCGACCACGCGAGCGGGGTCGCCCCCCCGGTTCCCTCGCCGAACTCCCAGCCGTAGTCGGTCGGGTGCTCGCGGTCCCACACCTGCTCGGGGAGCATCCGCCCGGAGTTGCCGAACCCGGCCATCGTCTCCAGCAGGGCGGCGGGTTCGAGCTCGGCCTCCTCGGTGCCGCCGAAGGCGTCGGGGCCGTCGGCGCGGGCGCGGAGCTCGTACTCGCCGCGCTCGCCGGTGAAGATCGGCCACAGCCGGCCGCGGCCGTCGCCGGTGCCGGCCCAGGGCGCGCCCGGGTCACCGGCGGCGATCTCGCCGTAGGCGTCGCCGACGTAGCGGTACCACGCGGGGCCGTACGGCGTATCGACGCGGATCGATTCGTCGACGACGGAGACGGAGTTCCGGACCGTCTCGTCGTCGGCCGGCTTCACCCCGAGCCGGACGAGTTCGAGGAAGCCTCCGTCGACGATCTCCCGCTCGTCGTAGGTCGGCCCGTCGTTGGCGATCGTCCGCGGTCGCCCGGAGTCGGGGTCGCCGTCCGCGGTGACCCGGAGGTAGTACGGCGTCTCGGCGTGCCGATCGGTCCCCGTCGACGTCGCGCACCACTCCTCGACGCGCGCGGTCCAATCGTCCGCGAGCCCGAGCCACGCGAGCGCGTCGGCGCGGAGCTCGTCGGGGGCGGGGTCGTCGCGCGAGCCGCCAGCCGGGCCGCCGCCGGACTCGATCCGGCCCGCCTCCGCGAGCGCGAGGGCGGCGCCGCAGACGAGTCCGGCGATCTCGGCGGCGATACTCGACGGCGAGAAGCCGGCCTCCTCCTCCCAGCGCTCTTGGGCCGTCTCCGGACCGTTCGCCGCGATGTAGCCGAGCGAGCGCCGGACCTGGTCGTAGGTGTAGTCGGCGTCGGCCGGCGCGGTCCCGTGCTCGTACAGCTGCCACGCCATCACCGACGGGAACGCGATGTTGTCCATCTGCTCGCCGCCCCAGCGGGTGCGGCCGTCGATGTAGGTGTTCTGCGGCAGGAAGCCGTCGTCGTCCTGCTGGGTGTTGTAGAGGTACGCGAGCGCGTTCGCGCCCCGCTCGACCTCGCCGACCTCGATCAGCGCTGTGAACACCTGATAGAGGTCGCGCGACCAGACGAAGTTGTAGCCGTAGCCGCGGTCCTCGGCGGCGTATTCCGTCTCGCCCCACGGCACCGACGGGCTCGCGATCCCCGCGCCGTCGTGGCGCTTGTCCTCCACGGCCGCGAGGGTCATCAGCGCGAAGCGGTACTGCGCCTCCAGCTCCGCGTCGCCGGTCACCGAGTCGGGGAACTCCCGGCCGGCGAGCCAGTCGCGCCACGTCTCGACGTAGGAGGCGGAGACGTCGTCGAAGCCGCGCGAGATTGCGCCGCGGGCCTCGCCGAGCGCGGCCGCGGTGTCGGCGTTCTCGGCGAAGCCGAGCGCGACCGTGTCGGAGACCGCGGTCCCGCTCCCGACGAGCCCGGCGAGCACGACGTTGCCGGTCCCCTCCGCGGTGCCGTCGCCGCGCTCCCCCTCGCTGAACAGGGCGTCGGCCTCGTCACCGCCGGCCGAGAGGACGCTGGCCCACTCGAACCGGTCGTCGCTGGCGAGCGCGAGCGCGACCTCGAAGGAGTCGCCGCCGTCGTCGACGAGTTTCCCCGTGCTCCGCTCGGCCGCGTCGTCGTTGCGCGCGAGGAGGTGGTACCCGTCGGCGCCCGCCACGCGGTCGCCGCGGTCGTTCGTCCCGACGTTCGTGATCGTCGTGTCGACCAGCGCGTACACGTCGTACTCACCCTCGCCCTCGAAGTCGACGTCCGCGAGGACCGCGTCACCGTCGGTGTCGACGGCGTACTCGACGGTCAGCGTCCACTCGTGGCCGTGGCCGTCGCCGGTCTCGCGGATCGTCTGCGTGTACGCGAGCGCGTCGCCGGCGGTCGGTTCCGTCGTCCGCTCCACAGTTTCCGTCGCCGTGACGTGGCTCGTCTCGTCGAACGTCCGGACGGTGTGGCCCGTCTCCGGGTCGGCGACGAGGAAGTCGAACGTGCGGACGTTCATCACGTCGATCCGCGGGAAGCGGGCCTCGGTGAGCGCCCCCTCGGTCAGGGTGAACCAGACCGGGACCGGGTCGTCGGCCTCGTGGTCGGCGGGGGTCCCGACGCCGAACTTCCGGCCCGTCGTCCAGTGGGGCGCCTCGCTCGGTCCGGTCGGTCGGTCGTGCGGGACGGGGAGCGCGCCGTGCTTCGCGAGCGTCACCGTCGCCTCGATCCGGAGCGCGTGCGACCACCCGATCGGCGTCGCGCCGTCGAGGTCCCCGTCGTCGAACGCCTGCTCGGCGAACAGCCCGGCGTCGTTGACGAAGTGACCGTCTGGCTCGCAGAGGGTGTAGAGGTCTCGGGCCGCCCCGAACAACTCGTCGGCGTCGCCGTCGCGCTCACGCACGAGCCCGCCGAGCGAGGCGGCGGCCGTCGCGCCCCACAGCGTCGCGATCGACCACACCTTCGCGGCGCCCTGCTCGGCCGTGCGCCAGTCGTCGCCGGTGAACCTGACGATCCCCTCGACATCGGCCGTCTCCCGGCGGAGCGCCTCGATCGAGTTCCGGACGTGCCTCTCCACGCGGTCGAGGAACGCCTCGAAGTCGGCCGTTGCGACCGCCGCGCCGGAGCCGTCGGTGACCGCGCCGTCGACGTCCGCGCGCTCCTCGCGGAGGGCCGCGTACTCGACGGTCGCGCTCGCCAGCGCGAACGTGCTGGCGTCCGCACGGTCGTCGCGGCTCTCCGCGCTCGCCCGTTGGGGGAACCGCTCGGTGTCGGGGTTCCAGCGGTCGTCGAGCCCGGCGATCGCCTCGTCGGCCGCCGCCGCGGCCGCGACGCGCGTCTCGTCGTCGACTGGGGCACGGGCGACCGCGGCGAACGCGCGCAGGTAGGCCGCGCCGGTGTGGGTGAACCGCCCGAGGGCGTTCTCCCAGCAGTTCTGACAACGCCGGGGGAGCCCGTCGTCCTCGGTCGTCTCGCGGAGGAAGGCGACCGCGTCGGCGATCGTCGCGTCGATCCGCTCGCGCCACTCCTCGGGGAGGTCGGTCGTCCGGCGGAGTCGGGCCAAAAACGCGACCACGGACGCGGGCTGGTCCAACTGGTCGTTCGGTCCGGCCGTCCCGTTCGCGCCCTCGATCCTGGCGTTCGCCCAGCCGGGGGCGACCTTGCCGGAGTCGGCCCAGACGCGGTGGGGCCACGAGCCGTCGGCGTCCTGCGTGCGACAGAAGAAGGAGGCGGTCGCGAGCAGCTCCTCGTCGGCGTCGAGGCCGACCTCCTCGCTCGCGGTCAACAGCGCCGTGGCGGTCTCCGCCTCGTCGCGGAACCAGGTGTAGCCGTAGCCGCCGGAGGTCGAGTAGAAGGGGTCGAACTCGGGGGCGGCGATCCGAGCGCCGGACTCGGCCGTCAGCAGGTCGAGCGCCCGGAGGTCGCTCCTGATCACGTCCCGCCGCGGCACGTCTTCGGGCACCTCCGGCCCACGGCCGGCCGCCGCCTCGCGGAGGTCGTCGGCGTCCGGGTAGGCGGTCGCGATCCGAGAGAGCTCCTCGATCCGCCGGCGGCGGTCGGGACCGTCGGAGAGCGCGGCCAACGCGTCGTCGCCCGTCTCGCGCGTCTCCTGCCGGTCGACGACGGCCCGGCTCGCGAGCGTGACGCGCTCGGTCCGGCCGTCGCGCTCGAAGGGCGCGCGGACGACGACGTCCGGGGTGAGCCGCGAGTCCTCGCGCTGGTCGATCTCCCCGCGGTGGGGGAACCCTGCCCCGCCCTCGCCGAGCAGTTCAGTGATCGTGCGGAGCCGCTGGCCGTGCGCCGCCGTGAGCCCCGTCGACGCCGTGAGGAAGTCGTGCTCGGAGCGGTGGTACACCTCGACGACGCTCCCGTCGTCCGGTCCGGCCCCCTCGTGGACCAGGTTGCCGACGCGGCCCTCGACCATGTCGGGCGAGAACGCGCAGGCGGCGACGAGCTCGGCGCCCGCGGGCGGCGCGCCCCGCAGTTCGATGTGCGTCAGGTGGGTGTCGCTCACGACGAGGTCGAACTGGTGGATCGTGTACCGGCCCGCGTCGTACTCGGTCTCGACGAGCGGCGTGTCCTCGTCGTAGTGCTGTCGCGTCGTCGTGAGATCGTCGAACCAGCGGACGCCGCGGCCGGCCGTGATCCCCATCCGGAGCCGGTCGGCCCCGCCGACTCCCGACAGGGAGTACGAACAGTCGTGGACGGTGCCGTCGGGCCCGACGTGGACCAGACGGCCGTCGTCGCCCGTGAACGCGCCGGCGGTCGTGGGACGCTCCGCCGGATAGCGCTCGCCGCGCCGACGTTCGTGCTCCGTGAGAGCGGTTCGCAGTCGCATAGTCGCCCTGCGATTCCCTCGGTAAAAGCCTTGACGAACGAGGCGACCGACCGGTTTCGCCGCGATCCGGCGAAGGGGAACAACGAATACCCCGGGTGCCGATGGATGGCACATGCACCACCCAGGACCCCCCCGATTCCTCTCGACCGGGGAGACGACGCAGCTCGCCCCGCGGGACCCGGACCCGACGGCGGAGTACGAGTGGCGCGTCGCCGACGCGCCGCCGGACAGCGAGGCGACAGTCGGCGAGGACTCGGTAACCGAGTTCACGCCGGACGTCCCCGGACAGTACCGCCTCGGCCTCGACGCGCCCGACGGCGACCACCTCCTGACGGTCCGCGCGTTCGCGGCGAGCTACGAGGGCGTCGACGTCGCCGGCGGCAGCGGCACGGCGATCCGCGACCGCGACGCCGACCACGCCGCGATCGACTACGGCGCCGAGCGGCCCCACGAGGGCGTCGGCCGTCCCCGCGTCCGGCTCGACGCGACCGTCGAGGAGGCGGAGGGGGGCGGAGCGAGCGGAGACGCAGCGGGCGAGGGAGAGCGCGCCGAGGTCGTCGTCCGAGCGACGCCGACACCGAACCCCGAGTCCGCCCTCGACGCGTCGGAGCTCGCGGTCACCTTCGTCGTCGACGATCGCGACGTCGAGCGAGCGGTCGCGGAGGGGCGGCGGAACCCGCGGGACGCGTTCCGGACGACCGACGACGGACGCGCGCTTCGGATTCCGGTCGACGCCGTCCCGGACCGGCTCCGCGTCCACGCGGTCGCCGTCGCCCGCGAGCCGGGTCGCGAACAGCGGGTGAGCGTCGCCGACGCGGTCGCCGTCGAGCGGGCCGACCGGAGCGAGCTCGCGGACGCTGACGAGGACGAGACCGCCGACCCGGACCTGACGACCCCCGTCGACGCCGACGGCCCCGCCTTCGAGACGGTCCGACTGAACCAGCCGCCCGAGTGGACGGCGGACGCGACCGTCTACGAGGTGTACGTCCGGACGTTCGCCGACGCCGACGAGGGCGAGGCGTTCGAGTCGATCGCGGAGCGGATCCCGGAGATCGCCGACCTCGGCGTCGACACGCTGTGGCTCACGCCCGTGCTCCAGCACGACGGGAAGCCGCACGGCTACAACATCGTCGACTTCTTTGACGTGGCGGAGGACCTCGGCGACCGCGACGAGTACGAGGCGCTCGTGGAGGCCGCCCACGACCACGGGATGCGGGTGCTGTTCGACTTCGTCGCCAACCACACCGCACGCGACCACGAGTGGTTCGAGGACGCCTACCGGAACCCCGACTCTCCGTACCGCGACCGCTTCGAGTGGCAGGAGTCGGGCGAGCCGGGGACGTACTTCGACTGGGAGCTGATCGCGAACCTGAACCACGCGAACCTCGACGTGCGGCGGTTCCTCCTCGACGTGATCGACGAGTGGGCGCCGCTCGTCGACGGGTTCCGCTGTGACATGGCGTGGGCGGTCCCCGACTCGTTCTGGCGCGAGCTCCGCGACCGGGTGAAAGACATCGACCGCGAGTTCCTGCTGATGGACGAGACGATCCCGTACATCCCCGGCTTCCACGAGGGGATGTTCGACATCCACTTCGACGCGACGCTGTACTTCCAGCTCCGGCAGGTCGGCCGCGGCGCCGAGCCGGCCGCCTCGGTGTTAGACGCGATCGACCAGCGCGCGGAGATCGGCTTCCCCGACCACGCCGGCTTCCTCCAGTACATCGAGAACCACGACGAGACGCGCTACCGCGTCGAGTGCGGGGACGCCGCCGCGGCCGCCGCGGGCGCCGCGACGTTCACCCTGCCCGGCGTGCCGATGGTGTACGCCGGACAGGAGATCGGTCAGCGCGGCCGCCGGGACGCGATCGCGTGGGAGCACGCGCGCGACGAGGTCCGAGATCGCTACGAGCGCCTGCTCTCGACTCGCGACGACCACCCGGCGCTCGGGCCCGAGGGCGGCCTCGAACGGGTGGGGTACCACGTCGCCAGCGGCGACCTGAGCGAGCGGCCGATCGTCGCTAGCGGCGACGTCCACCCGGACGACGTGGTGGCGTTCCGCCGGAGCGACGGCGCGGAGTCGCTGATCGTCGTCCTCAACTTCGCGCCCGACGAGGCCAGCGTCGCGGTCGACGCCGACCACACGGACCGCGACCTGGTCACCGGGGAGTCGTGCGTCGTCGTCGACGGGGAAGGGACGGAGCGGATCCGCGTCGACGAGGTCGCTATCGTCAGGGAGACGGAGTGATGAGCGGGGACGCGGGGGACGCGGGGGACGCGTCGCGCGATCGAACGCGCGAGACGCTCCCCGACCGGACCGAAGCCCTCGTCGAGCGGGCGCGGGCCGACCGCGAGGCGGCGGCCGATCGGTTCGAGGCGGCCCGGTCGCTCGCCGAGCGCCTCGGCGCGAATCCGATCAGACCTGAGGGCGCGGACCCGGCGACCGACCCGCCCGAGGGCGTCGGCTTCGGCTTCTGGACGCCCGACCTCGTCGACGCCGGCGTCCCCGTCGACGACGTGCGACTGGAGCTGTTCACTCCCGTCGCCGAGGACGGGGGCGACGGCGACGACACGGCGGTCGACCCCGGCCGCGACGACCTCCGCGAGGCCACGTTTCGCGTCGACCGGCTCCCGGTGGAGCGCGACGAAGAGTTCCACTGGGTCGCCGTCGACGGGATCGCGCTCGGGACGCGCGACCGGCTCGGCGCGTTGTATCAGCTCGTGTACCGGACCGCTGGCGGCGACGAATGGGAGACGGTTCGGGACCCACTCGCGTACTCGCTCCCGTTCGGGGCGTTCGCGCCCGCGGAGGCCTACGACTGGCCGCGCCTCGACGCGACGCGCCCCGACGGCGACCACTTCGACTCGCTCGGGACCGACGAGGAGGCGCTCCCGACGACGGCAGACGACGGGCTCCCGCGGATTGACCCCGCGACGAGCATGGTTGAGATCCACCCCGGCACGTCGACCGAATCGGGGTCGCTCGCGGCGCTCGCGAAGCGGTTCGAGGCGATCGGCGAGAAGCTCCGAACCGGCGAGCCGCTCGCACCTCACGAGCGGAACTACGTCGGGTACGACGCGATCCAGCTCATGCCGGTCGAGCCGCTAACGCAGGCGTACGGGCGCCAGTGGTACTGGCGCCCCGGCGGAACGTACGAGCCCGGAGACGGCGAGGACGCTCGCGGGTCCGGCCCGGAGCGCGGCGGCGGGTCGGACGACGCGCCAGTCGACCCCGCGTCGGCGTTCGACCGCGAGCGCGACATGGAGCGCGCGAGGGTCGGCGTCGAGCGCCCCGACCAGACCAACTGGGGGTACGACGTCGTTGTGAGCGGCTTCGGAGCGGCGAACCCCGCGATACTGGAGACGAGACGGCCCGACGAGCTCGTCGAGTTCATCGCCGCCTGCCACGGGATGCCCGACCCGATCCGGGTCGTCTTCGACGTCGCGCTCGGGCACGCGGACGAGTCGGCGGCGGAGCTGCTTCCCGACCCGTTCTTCGAGGGGCCGGGGATGTACGGCCTCCACCTGAACTACCGCCAGCCCGTCGTTCGGGCGATCATACTCGAGTTACAGCGCCGGAAAGCGAACTTCGGCGCCGACGGCATCCGGATCGACGGCGCGCAGGACTTCACGTACCACGACGAGGAGACCGGCGAGCAGGTCCACGACGACGCGTTCCTCGCCGAGATGGACCGGGTGACCCACGAGGTCGCCGGGACCGAGTACCGCCCGTGGATGATCTACGAGGACGGCCGCCCGTGGCCGCGGGAGGACTGGGAGCTCGCGTCGACGTACCGCACGCTGATCGAGCAGCACCCGCACGCGTTCCAGTGGTCGCCGGTGACGTTCGCGCACAACAAGCCCGCGCTCCTCACGTTCTGGGCGACGAAGTGGTGGCGCATGCGCGAGGTCGGCGAGATGGGAAGCCAGTGGATCACCGGCGTCGCAAACCACGACACGCTGCGTCGCGGCTCGCAGGTCGAGGTGACCGACGACTGGGGCGGCGCGCTGATCAACCCGTACCTCGCCGACTCGCCGCCCGAGACGATCCGCGAGGCGTACGACAGCCCCGCCGCGCTCGTCTGGTTCCACGTCGCGATGCCGGGCGTCCCGATGGACTTCCTCCACGCGAACTACCGGGCGCCGTGGGGGTTCGTCAGGGACACCGACCCGACGTGGAACGTGAAGGTCGTCGCCGAGGAGGCGCCGTGGATCGACTGGCACGTCCCGGAGGGGGCGTACGGCGAGCGCGACTCGTTCACGCGCTTGAAACAGCTCGGATTCGAGACGCGCGCCGAGCTGAGGGAGTTCGTCACGACGCTCGCGGCCCTGGTCGACGCGACCGACTACGACCTCGACCTGATCGCGGAGCTGCTGTCGGTCAAGGGCACCCCCCTTCGAGGTAACGCTCGCGGCGAACTCGCCGCCACCGACCTCCAAGCGTTCTCGTTCGCCTGGAGCGCCGACGTGGCCGAGTACCTCGTCTTGGACCGCTGGGAAGACGCTCAGGGCGATGCGCGGACCGCGTTCGACCGCCGCGTCCGCGAGTTCCGCCAGTCGCGGCCCTGGCTCCGCCGCGACGTCGACCCGGACCGCGGCGAGGCGTTCGGCTACCGGCATCCGACGGAGGGAACCGTGGTGTACCAGGCGCTCAGACGCGACCCCGACGGAGACGAGGCGCTGCTCGTCGCATGCAACGTGGAGGGAACCCCAGTCGAGGTGTCGCCGACGGACGTCCTCGACGACCTCGGCGTCGCCGGGCGCGACGACGGCGGCGAGCGCGACGGGGCGCCCGACTGGACCGTCGCGCTCGCGGCGCCCGACACCGACGCCTCGGTGGGATCGGACGCGGGGGTCGTCACGCTCGAGACCGCGGACGCGGTCGTCTGGCGCGCGGGCCGCGGCGACTGAGTCGGCCGCCTGGCCGCGACATCCGAGCCCCCCGTTCGGACGCAACGCTTGAGTCGGTGGGGGTCACAGGGAGACGCATGCGATTCGACCGCTCCGACGGCGTGTTCTGCCACGTCACCTCGCTGCCGGGACGACACGGGATCGGCGACCTCGGCGACGGCGCCGCGGCGTTCCTCTCGTTCCTCGGCGACGCCGACGTCGACCACTGGCAGATCTGTCCGCTCGGGCCGACGATACACGCCGCCGGGGAGTCGCCGTACCAGTCGCCGTCGGCGTTCGCCGGCAACCCCCTCCTGATCGACCTCGACGGGCTCGTCGCCGACGGTTGGCTCGACTCGTCCGACCTCGAACCGGTCCCCGACTTCCCCGACGACCGCGTCGACTACGGCGCGGTCCGGGAGTACAAGCTCCCGCTGCTGCGCGACGCATTCGAGCGGTTCGACGCGGAAGCGGGAGAGGAGGACGAGGCGGACCTCGACGCGTTCCGCGATCGCGAGCCCTGGCTCGCCGACTACGCGCTGTTCCGGGCGCTGGCCGACGCGCGGCCCGAGGACACGTGGGTCGAGTGGCCGGAACCCATCCGAACCCGCGACCCCGAGGCGCTCGCCGAGGCGCGCGAGGAACGCGCGACCGAGGTCCGGTTCCGCGAGTTCGTCCAGTGGACGTTCGACCGGCAGTGGCGCGAGCTCCGATCGGTCGCGGCCGAGGAGGGCGTCTCGATCGTCGGCGACGTGCCGATATACGTCGCGCTCGACTCCGCCGACGTGTGGGCGAAGCCCGAGGCGTTCCGACTCGACGAGGGGAACCGTCCGACCGCGGTCGCCGGCGTCCCGCCGAACCCGGGCGACGACGGACAGCGCTGGGGGAACCCCGTCTACGACTGGGATCGGCTCGCCGAGCGGGAGTACGACTGGTGGATCGCGCGGTTCCGGCGGCTGTTCGAGCTCGCCGACGTCGCGCGGCTCGACCACTTCCTGGGGTTCGTGAAGTACTGGGCGATCCCGGCCGACCGCGACGACCCGGCCGCCGGCGAGTGGCGGGAGGGGCCGGGGCGTGACCTGTTCGAGACGGTGGAGCGCGAGCTGGGACAGGCCCCGTTCATCGCCGAGGACCTCGGGTTCGAGGAGCGGGCGATGAACGAGCTGATGGCGGAGTTCGGCTTCCCTGGCATGCGCGTCTCCCAGTACGCCGACTGGTGCGAGGAGGGGAACCCGTACCAGCCGATGCACTACCCCGAGGGCGTCGTCGGCTACACTTCGACCCACGACACGGACACGTGGATCGGCTACTTCGAGGACCTCCCGGAGCGCCAGCGGGACTGCTTCCGGTACAACGTCGGCGCCGACGGCGACCGCGCGCCCGAGTGGGAGATCATCGACGAGGTGTGGGACTCCGAGGCTGTGCTCGCCGTGACGACGATGCAAGACCTGCTCGGGCTCGGCAGCGAGTCGCGGTTCAACGAGCCGGGGACCGTCGACGGCAACTGGGAGTGGCGCGTGACTCGGGACGACCTCGACGACGAGATCGCCGACCGCCTGTGGGAGCTCGCCGGACGGCACGTCCGGTAACGCGGTGTTCGGTGGCATCCTCCCGGACTCGCCACTCTTCCACGTCGCGGTGATCGCCGGAGCGACCGCGGCCATCTGGGTCGGCAGCGGGTGGATCGAGGAGTCGGCCCAGACGCTCTCCGCGTACTACGGACTGCCGGCCGTCGTGCAGGGCTCGATCGTCGTCGCCGTCGGGTCGAGCTTCCCGGAGCTGGTGAGCGTGCTCGTCACCGCGCTCGTCGGCGTCTTCGACATGGGCGTGGGCGCGCTCGTCGGCTCCGCCATCTTCAACGTGCTCGTCATCCCCGCGCTGGCCGGGATCGGCGCCCAAGGCCCCTTGGAGTCCAGCCGGACGATCGTGTACAAGGAGGCGCAGTTCTACATGATCGCCGTCGCGGCGCTCGTCGTCACCTTCTCGCTCGCGGTCATCTACGTCCCGGTTCCCGCCGAGGCGATCGCGGGCGAGCTGACCCGGCCGCTCGCGCTTATCCCGCTGACGCTGTACGGGCTCTACCTGTTCATTCAGTACCAAGACGTGGGCGACGCCGACATCGAGACGGTGCGCGACGGTGTCGACGTCAGACGGGAGTGGGGGAAGCTCGCGGCCGGACTGCTCGTCATCGTGGTGACCGTCGAGCGGCTGGTCGCGTCGGTGGAGTCGCTCGGCACGACCTTCGGCATCCCGGAGTTCCTCGCGGGCGTCACGATCGTCGCGGCGGCGACGAGCCTCCCCGACACGCTGGTGAGCCTCCGGACGGCGCAGGAGGGGCGCGGCGCGACGAGCCTCGGGAACGTGCTCGGCTCGAACACGTTCGACCTCCTCGTCGCCATCCCGCTGGGCGTGCTCATCGTCGGCCGCGTTGAGGTGAATTTCTCGACGGCCGTTCCGATGTTCGGGGTGCTCACGGCGGCGACGGTCCTGCTGTTCGCGGCGCTCCGGACGGACCTGTCGCTCACGAGCCGCGAGTCGTACATCCTACTCGCGACGTACCTGCTGTTCGTGGCGTGGATGATCGCCGAGACGGTCGGCGTAACGAGCCTCCTGCGGGGGGTGTGAGCGCCTACCGAGTCCGACCGATGATGAAGTAGAGCACGAGGCCCAGCAGCGGCGCGAGGAAGGCGACGATGGCCCAGAGGAACGCGGGCTGGTCGCTACGCTGCTGCGCGTCCGAGTAGATCCAGACGATGATGGCGAGCTGTACGAGCAGCACCAGCAGACCGAACAGGAAGGCGATCCCGCCGGCCAAGGCCTCCTGCAGCAGTATCGGGGACATCGGCCGATATCACTCGGGGGCGTAATAAGTGTCTTTGGGGCCCGGTCCCGCGCCGACCATGAACCGTTTTGCTCCGGCGGCCCTCCGATCCGCGCATGGACCTGCCAGTCGACGCCGAACGACTCCGCGCGGACCTGGAGGCTAACGCGGCGTTCGGACGCGTGGAGTACGACGACCCGGAGAGGCGCGGACGGACGAACCGGACCGGGAGCGAGGCGAACGCGGCCGCGCGAGACCGGCTGGTGGAGCGCCTGGAGGCGGCCGGCCTCGACGTCGCGGTCGACGGAGTCGGGAACGTGCTCGGAACGTGGGTCCCCGACTCAGCGGACCCGGAGGCTGCTCCCGTCGTGAGCGGGAGCCACCTCGACAGCGTTCCTGAGGGCGGGATCTTCGACGGCCCGCTCGGGGTGTACGCCGCCTTGGAGTCCGTGCGCGCGATGCGGGATGCGGGCGTCGAACCCGCGCGACCGGTCGGCGTCGTCAGCTTCACCGAGGAGGAGGGGGGCACCTTCGGGGAGGGGCTGCTCGGGTCGTCGGTGGCGACGGGCGAGACGGCCGTCGACGAGGCCCTCGCGTACGAGAGCGACGCCGGCGAGACGCTGGGCGAGGCGCTCGACCGGATCGGCTACCGCGGCGACGACGCGATCGACCCCGCGTCGTGGGCGGCGTTCTACGAGCTCCACGTGGAGCAGGACACCGTCTTGGAGGAGGCGGGCGCCGACGCCGGCGTGGTGACGACGATCACGGGGATCACCCACTGCGAGGTGACGGTCGAGGGCGAGGCGAACCACGCCGGCGCGACCGCGATGGGCGACCGGACCGACGCGCTCGCGGCCGCGAGCGAGTTCGTCCTCGACGTGGAGGCGGCCGCGAACGACGTCGTCGACGAGTCGAGCGTCTCCGCGGTCGGCACCGTCGGGTCGCTCTCCGTCTCGCCGAACGCGACGAACGTTGTTCCGGGCCACGTCGAGGCCGGCGTCGACGTGCGCGACGTCGAGACCGAATCGATGGACGCGATCGTCTCGGCCGCGCGCGAGTCGCTCGCCCGACTGGAGCGCGAACGGGGGGTCGAGACGTCGTTCGACCGCCCCTTCGACGTGGCGCCGACGCCGATGAGCGAGCGCCTCCGAGAGGCCGCCCACGCCGCCGCGGCGGACGCCGAACGGGACGCGCTCGACCTCCACTCCGGCGCGGCGCACGACGCGATGCGCGTGGCCCGCGTCACCGACGCCTCCCTCCTCTTCGCGCCCTCGCGGGACGGGATCTCGCACAACCCCCGCGAGTGGACCGACTGGGAGGACTGCGCGGCCGCGACCGAGGTGCTGGCGGGGGCGCTGACGCGGGTCACGGGCGACGAGGCGTAGCGGGGCGACTCGGGGTCGGATCGGACGACCGGACGTCACAACCGTTTTGCCGGTCGGCTGCGAGCGGCTAGCGTGAGACGTCCACTCGCGTCGCCGCCGTCGCGCTCGGCGTCGTCGCCGCCGCCGTTGGCACGATCGTCGAAACGACGGGTGTCCTCGGCGGCTGGCCCGACCTGGGTGGCTACCCCGCGACGCTCGTCGTCGGGCGGGCGCTGCTCGTTGTCGCCGTGGGGGCGCTGCTGTACGGGTCGTACCTCCTCGCGGTCGGCGTCCTGATGCGGTCGGCGAACAAGCGGCGCACGTACAACACGCGCAACCTCCTGCGACTCGTCTTCGGCTTCGTGGGGACGATCGCGACGCTCGCGGTGCTGACCGAGAACTGGCTCGGACTCCTGTTCTCGCTCGGGGTCATCGGCTTCGCGGTCACGTTCGCGCTCCAACAGCCCCTCTTGTCGCTGATCGCGTGGGTGTACATCACCGTGAAACAACCGTACGGCGTCGGCGACCGCGTCCGGATCGACGACGCGAAGGGAGACGTGATCGGCGTCGACTTCCTCGTGACGACGCTGTGGGAGATCAACGGCGAGCTCGTCACGACGAACCAGCCGTCGGGACGCGTGGTGACGGTGCCCAACAGCGTCGTGCTCTCCTCGAACGTCGTCAACTTCGGCGGGGGCGGCTCCCCCTACGTGTGGAACGAGGTCGGGGTCCAGGTCGCCTACAAGACCGATCTCGACTTCGCGCGCGAGGTCATGGCCGAGGAGGCGAGCGACCTGATCGGCGACGAGATGGCCGCCGGAATCGCGGCGTACCGGGAGGCCCTCGCCGAGACGCCCGTGGAGCTGGAGGTGCACGACCGTCCGATAGTGAACGTGACGCAGGGCGAGTCGTGGGTGGAGCTCCGCGTCCGGTACCTCGCGCATCCGCGTCGCGGCAGCGCGTGAAGAACCGGCTGAACGAGCGGATCCTCGACCGTTTCAACGACGCGCCCGGTCGCGTGGCGTTCCCGGTGAGCCGAAATCGCTAGCGCGGAGGCGATCGAGCCGCCGCCGAACGGAGGTCGGTCGCCGTTCCGTCATGATTTATATACTGTAACTATTCGGTCGTCATCCGGCCGCCGATCCCGACGAAGATGCGATAATACGGAAACGGGCGGTATCGGGCCTATATGGGCCGTTAAATGAGGTGTGTGGTAACTTTAAACACGTCACATTTATATACTCTGGTGACTTACTATTGGTTAACGAATCGGCGAGCCCGGCACCAGTATTTCGGTCGGGAGTTCGATCGGAGAGAACCCATGACAGAAACACGTACGCGCGACTACGGCGGGGAGACGGAGCGAGAACGAACGAATCGAAGCGGAACGACCGAGACGGAATCCGAGGAAACGGAGTCGACGACGGCGGAGCGGACCACGACCTGCCCCGAGTGTAGCGGGAGCCTCATCACCGACACGGAGCACGGCGAGACGGTGTGCGACGACTGCGGGCTCGTCGTCGAACAGGACTCGGTGGACCGCGGGCCGGAGTGGCGCGCGTTCAACTCCGGCGAGCGGGACAGCAAGTCGCGCGTCGGCGCCCCGACGACGAACATGATGCACGACAAGGGGCTCTCGACGAACATCGGCTGGCAGGACAAAGACGCCTACGGCAAGTCGCTGTCGAGCCGGCAGCGCCAGAAGATGCAGCGGCTCCGCACCTGGAACGAGCGGTTCCGCACCCGCGACTCGAAGGAACGCAACCTGAAGCAGGCGCTCGGCGAGATCGACCGCATGGCCTCGGCGCTCGGCCTCCCGGACAACGTCCGCGAGACCGCCTCGGTCATCTACCGCCGCGCGCTGAGCGAGAACCTCCTGCCCGGCCGCTCCATCGAGGGCGTCGCGACCGCGTCGCTGTACGCGGCCGCCCGGCAGGTGGGGAACCCCCGGAGCCTCGACGAGTTCACCGCCGTCTCCCGCGTCGAGAAGATGGAGCTCACCCGGACGTACCGCTACGTCATCCGCGAACTCGGGCTTCGCGTCCAGCCTGCGGACCCCGGGAGCTACGTCCCGCGGTTCGTCTCGCGGCTGGAGCTCTCCGAGGAGACCCAGCGGCTGGCCCGCGAGCTCCTCGACGGCGCGAAAGAGTCCGGCATCACGAGCGGGAAGTCCCCGGTCGGGCTCGCCGCGTCCGCAGTGTACGCGGCCGCGCTCCTCTCGAACGAGAAGGTGACCCAGAGCGAGGTGTCCGACGTGGCCGACATCAGCGAGGTCACCATCCGGAACCGGTACAAGGAGCTCCTCGAAGCGAGCGAGGGGCTGGCGGCCTAACACCGCCGTTCGATCCGTTCTCTCCCTGTCATTTCTTCCCGCGTTCGAGCGCGTTCGAATAGCCCTCGCCACGTACGCTTTTAACCCGGCCGCGTGTACGGCAGGCCATGGTGGATGCGTTCGTCAGACTGGTCTGTCCGGAGTGTACGAAGGAATGGCAGGACAACCCCGCTGATCTCCAGAGCCTCCGCTCGAACTTCAGCTGCCCCGAGTGTCACGCGACCCGCCGGCTGACGGAGTTCATGCGGACCGAGCGCGACCTCGAGGCGGTCAAGCAGTTCCAGTAAGTCGCACGCGACCTTCGAAACCGAGTCAGCTCCGCGGCGGGACGGCTCTCCGTCTCGGGCCCCCTCAGCGGGCGCGTGCGAACGAATCCTTCCCGATCGATAACCCGAAAAGACCCGTCTACGCCTCGTATCCGGTGAATACGCAAAGTTGCATGGTAACGTGACTCAAGATAATAATATAAACCTCCGGTAGCAAAGGGCTGTTACTCATGAAGAAGCAGGAGCTCATCCATCTTCACGGCCTTCTCGCGGAGGTACGAAAACAGTGCGAATTCTGGAACGAGGATATTGACCTCGAAGCCTACGAAGAACTTGGCGTCAAGCCGACATCGATTCACAAGTCGAAGACCGACCACAAAGCGGCCGTTTTTAAGCTGACCGAGGGAATCACGGAGCCGATGGAGGAGTCCGAATCGGAGCCGCTGGCCCCGACCGCAGACTGAAATTTCGTCCCGCTTCCTGTCCTTCCCCGCTCGCCGAGCGGTAGCCGTACTCGCGGGCTCGCCTCCCGCGCAGTCGACGCTCGCGTAGTCGGCACTCGCTCAGTCGGTAGTCGACCCGGTGGATCTCTCGGCCCGCGAGAGCGACGTCGACACCAAGGGCTGTCCGACTCGCTCCGGTCCACGGTCTCGCTCGGGGTCGCCGGCGCGTTACGGCCCGTCGTCGGGTAGCGACTCCGACTCGTCGTCCCCCTCGTCGTCCGTTTCGAACTCCTCGACGTCGAGTACCTTCAGGGGGATGTTCCGGAGGCGCTGGCCGATCTCCTTGCGCGCGACCCGGCTGGCGTGTTCGGCGCGTTCGACGTTGAACACGTCCATGCGGAGTTCGAGCGCGACGAGCGCCTCGTCGGCGGCGACGAAGGCCGGCGGCAGCTCCTCGCCGGCGGGAGACGTGCGGCTCCCGGTCTCTATCTCGACGTAGCTGAGGTCCGGATTCAGCATCTCGCCGGTCTTCGAGATCGCGATCCGGACGGCTTCGTCAGCGGTCCCGACGTCGTACACCGGGACGGCGGCCTCCACGACGACTCGGCAGTCCATCACGGTGACGTGTACCACACGCGCGAGTATGAAACTTCGGCCGACAGGTCGAAACGTCGAAACGACGACCGCGCGCGAGCGTCCCGACTCACTCGCCGCCCGCCCGGAGGTAGTAGAACACGTACGTCTGGGCGTATCCAGCGTATTCGCCGCCGAAGCGCTCGCGGATCGCCCGCGACGTCTCGACGTAGCCGCCGCGCTCGCAGTCGGGGTAGTACTCCTCGATCGTCGTCCGGATCCAGGTGTCGAGCGGCACCGCCTCGAGGAAGCCGAGCGAGAACAGCAGCACGCAGTCGGCGACCTTGTCCCCGACGCCGACGAACCGGGTCAGCGATTCGCGCGCCTCCTCGTACGGGAGCTCCGCCGCCGCCAGCGGGTCCGCCTCGCCGGACGACACCATCTCGGCCGTCCGCTGCACGTAGGGCGCGCGGTAGCCCAGCGAGAGGTCGCGAAGCTCCGCCTCCGTCCGGGCGGCGAGCTGCTTCGGCGTCGGGAACGCGTGGTACGCCGCTCCGTCGAGTTCGACGACGTCGCCGTACGTCTCCCGGAGGCGGCGCTGCATCCCGTGGATCCGCGCGACGCGCATCTGCGCCGAGCAGATGAAGGAGATCAGACACGGAAACGCCGGATCGCGAGTGAGCCGCATTCCCTCGTACGCGTCGTACGCTCGTTCGAGCAGGGGGAGGTCGGGGGTCGCGTCGAGGATCGCGTCCAGGTCGTCGTCGAGCCGGAACAGGTGTTTGAGGAGCGGGACGGCGTCGATCGCCGACTCCCAGTGGAGCCTCCCGTCGTGGACCCCGCCCTCGTGTCTGACCCGCAGCGGGACGCGCTCGTCGACGACGCCGGGGATCGGGGAGACGACCGTCTCGTACCAGTCGTCGCCGCCGTGGGCGTGGAGGTCCGCGTACGTCTCGCCGTCCGCGCGGTTCCAGAGGTAGCTCTGACCGCTCTCGACGGTCGCCTGCAGATCGAACGGCCCGTCCAGGTCCGCGATATCTATCGCGCCTCGTTCCATTACCGATCTGAGAGGGTCGCAGCCGTATTCGGATTTCGGTACCGGCGGTGGCCAGCGACGTCGCGTCCGAGACGTCGGGACCGATCGGCGGCAACTCCCACGGGCGAAGCGGGGTTTTTGACCGGTCGCCACGTAGCGGGTGTATGCCGACGTACCGCCGGACGACCCGCGTGCCCGCCCCCATCGACGAAGTGTGGGCGTTTCACTCCACGATCGACGGCCTCCGCGCACTCACACCGGACTGGATGAACCTCCGGATCGCCGGCGTCGAGGGGCCGGACGGGGAGCCGGACCCGGCGGTGCTCGTCGAGGGATCGCGGATACGGATGTCGATGCGACCGTTCGGCGTCGGGCCCCGACAGCGGTGGGTCTCCCGAATCGTCGAGCGGAAGCCCGACGGCGACACCCCGGTCAAGGAGAGCGCGCGCTTCGTCGACGACATGGTCGGCGGCCCGTTCCGTCGGTGGGAACACACCCACGCCTTCTACGCCGACGGCGAGGAGACCCTCCTCGTCGACAGCGTCTCGTACCGGCTCCCGCTCGGCCCGCTCGGCGACGTCGCCGGCCCCTTCGCGAAGGTCGGGTTCGAGGGGATGTTCCGCGACCGACACCGGCGGACGATCGAGCGGTTCGAGGCGTAACGGTCGTGGAAGCGGGCGGTTCGCCGGTTCAGGCGGGAGCGGCCGCCGTCTCCGCTCCGAAGGTGAGTTCGAACACCGCACCGCCGTCGTTTCGAACCTCGAGCACCCAGCCGTGGGCGTCCGCGATCCGGTCGACGATCGCGAGCCCGAGCCCCGAGCTCCCGGCGGTCGAGAACCCCGAGTCGAACAGCGAGTCGCGCGCGTCGGGCGGTACCCCCGGTCCGTCGTCAGCGACGTACAGCCCACGCGCGCCCGAGCCACCGCCGTCGGTTCCCACTTCGATGTTGACATCGGGCCCGCCGTGGTCGACGGCGTTCCGGAAGAGGTTCTCGAACAGCTGCCGCAAACGCTCCGGATCGGCTTCCACGTGACCGACGTCGTCCCCGACCGTCAGCGTCGCCTTCGGCGCCCGCACGCAGTCCCAAGCGCCCTCGGCGAGCGACGCCACCGGGACGGACTCCGTCTCGTCGATCGCGTCGCCGCGCTTCGCCAGCATGAGGAGGTCCTCGATGAGCGTCTCCATCCGGTGTACCGCGCGTTCCATCGCCTCGTACTCCGCGCGCGCGACGTCGTCCTCGACGAGGTCGAGGTACCCGGAGAGGACGTTGAGGGGGTTCCGGAGGTCGTGAGAGACGACCGCGCTGAACTGCTCGAGCCGTTCCGTCTGGCGACGGAGTTCGAGCCGGCGTTCGTTCCGCGCGAGGGTGTGCGCGATCAGGTCGCCGAAGGTGCGGTACGCGGCGACTTCGTCCTCGGTCCACGCTCGCGGTTCATCGGTCTCTAACGCGAGGACGCCGATGAGCTCCCAGTCGCTGACGAGCGGGACGTGAACCGTCGCCGGCGGGGCTCCGTCCCCGGCACCCGGAACCGAACCGGCGTTCGCGCCCGGGGGCGATCCCGTGTCCGACAGCGGACCCTCGTCGGTCGGGGTCGCGTCCCCGGATTTACCGGCGGAGATCGGTGGACGGACGACGTTCTCGAACGTGGACAGCGCCTCGGGACCCGGAAACTCCGCGTACGATTTCGAGCCGGGGTCGCAGTTCCCCGAGGACCAGTGATACGCCGGCTCGAACGCGTCTCCAGCGTCCAAGTAACAGATGATTCGGTCCACCTCGACCTGCCGGCCGACCTGCTCCATCGTCCAGACGATTTTCGTCTCGACCTCGTCCGACCGAGTGCTCATCAGCGTGGTACCGGCGTCCAGCAGCGCCTCCCGAAGCCGTACGACGTCGTCAGCGCCGAGTCGCGTCAGCGCGGGTTCGATCGCGTCCCGGAGGCGCTCGACGAGTGAGTCGGTGCAACTTCCGTCAGTTTCCGCTCGCTCGTTCGGATCGACGCGGACGACGTCGTCCGCGCCCGCGTCTATGACGGTGCGGGTCAGTTCGACTCCCGGCTCCTCCACGGCGACTATCACCGGCACGCTCTCGGGGGTCGCCGCGAGGCGTCTCCGAACGTCTCCCGACGCGAGGGCATCGGCCGTGGTGACTATCCCGCAGGCGTCGGCGAGCGGCGACCGCTCCTCCTCCGCGACTGGCGCTAGCGCCGCCGGGGCGGCCACCCCGTACTCCGGCGTCCGGGGGGCGCTCCACGCGTCCGCGACCGCTTCGCGGACGCGGCGGCGGACGTTCGTGTCGTCACCGACGTAGACGACGGCGGAACGACGAGGCATACAGATAGGTCCGGCCGATAACATTTCAACGTTAACGCCCGAATATCGGCCGTGAGAACGTTAGCTCGCCGTCCCCGTCGACGTCAGCGCGATCCCAGCGAGGACGACGGCGCCCCCTACCAGCGTGATCGGAGTCGGAACCTCGGCGAGAAGGACCAACGCGAGCACGGTCGCGCCGACCGGTTCGCCCAGCAGCGACACGGACGCAACGCTCGACTCGACGTGCGCGAGCGCCCAGTTGAGCACGGTGTGACCGAGCAGTCCCGGGCCCAGTGCGAGCCCCGCGAAGAGCGCCCACTCACGGGGTGGATACCCGCCGAGCGGATGCCCCTTTGCTAGCACGACCGCGAAGAGCGCCACGGTACAGACGCCGTAGACGACGACCACGTACGGGACGAGCGAGACGCGCTGCCGGAGCGAGCGACCGGCGAGGACGTAGCCGGCGGCCGTCACCGCGCCGAACAGCGCCAATCCGTTCCCGTAGAGCGGTCGCGGACCGACGAGCACTCCGCCGAGGAGGTCGCCGACGGACATCGCGACCATCCCCGCGACCGCGACAGCGATGCCGAGGGCCATTCGGCGCGTCACGCGCTCTCGGAGGAGCAGCCACGCGCCGAGCGCGACGAACACCGGCTGCGCCTGGACGAGCGTGACGCTCGCCGCGACACTCGTCCATTCCAAGCTCTCGAACCAAGCGGCGAAGTGGAGCGCGAGCGCGACCCCCGACAGCGTCGCGAACGCGAGATCGCGGCGGCCGATTCGGACGAACTCGGTCCGATACCGCCAGATTGCGGCCGGAAGGAGCGGTAGCGTCGTGAACAGGACGCGGTAGAACGCGGCCACCGAACTCGGCGCCGCGCTGAGCCTGACGAGAATCGCCCCGGCGCTCACGGCGACGACCGCGGTCGCGAGGGCGGCCGTCGGTGGGACGCGAGGGTCGGCGGACATCGTCGTCGGTCGTTTCGCCCCCCGTCGCTTACGGGTTTCGGGACGAGTCGTCGCCTTCGGTAACGTGCCGACGGAGATTTGCGACTCCGGTTCGAACGGCGACGCATGTGCGCTGACACGTTCGGCGTGGGGATCCACCTCACCGATACGGAACTCCAGTTCGTCGTTCACGTCCCGTCGGACGTCGACTCCGGGTGGACCGACCCCGAGGCGTTCCAATCGTTGGTCGCAGAGACCGTCTGGGACCTGCTCGATCAGCAGGTCGTTCTCGGGACCATCGCCGAACGGTTCGAGGCAGAGACGACCGTCACGCTGGGGACCGTCACGCTCGAATCGGACGGTACCGTCGTGTCACACGAACTCAACCCCCCGACTTCAACGCCGGAGGACGAGACGGAGTGAATCGGGCGGGACGAACGCGTCCACCGGTCAGTCGTCGCCGACCGTCCCCGGTCCGCCGTCCGGATCCGTCTCGTCCGCCGACGCCGCGAGGACGGCCCCGACGACCCACATCCGATCTCGATCGTACGCGGTGAGATCGTACCGCGTCGAGCCGACGGTCTCCCCCCACGTGTCGAGCACACCGAGCCGCACGAGCCCCGACAGCGTCGCGCCGAGCGTCCGCGGCGTCGTCTCCGGGTCGGAGAGGGCGGCGTGGACCTGCCGCGACTGGGGGTAATTCCGCGTACAGCGCTCCACCCCCTCGCGCGCCTCTGCCCAGTGGCGGCGCACGTACCCGAACGTCGTCGGGTCGTCACGGTGCAGTCGGTCCAGGGCTCCCGCGACGGGATGGTCAACGCTTCCCACGTCGCCGGTCGGATCGAACAGCGATCGGACGTCCGCGGCCACTTCGGGACGATACGAACACCCGACGACGACGTCGTCGACGCCGGACAGCCCGCGCAACCCCGTTACGAACGACCGAGCCGCAGCGACTCCTCTGTCGGTCACCACCGGAACGATGTCGTCAACGACGATCGAGGGCACTTCCCCCTCGGAATCGGCGACGTACGTCGAAACGGCGTCGACCACGCGATCGAGCTCGGTGGACGCGTCAAGCATCGTGTACGCGAGCCGCCGTCCCGGAACGACCTGTGTCGTCGCCGTCGATCCCCGGGTGGTGTCGCTCGCGGAGACGATCGCCTCGCTGGAGGGCCCCGACCCGGGCGAGTCGCGCCACCCGCGTCGCCACTCCTCGATTCCGGTTCCGAACAGCACGGAGATCACTCGTTCCGACGGCACATCGTCACGAACCGGTGGCTGCCCCGTCGCGGACAGTCGCACCGTGACGTCGTGATCAGGGTCCGTCGGAACGGCCATGTGTGACGTTAGCTTCAGCGACAAAATTCATAAACTTATGGGTAGACATCTCAATATTGAAATTCGGCTGCTTCGCGGCGATCGGTGACGTAAACCGGTCGCACCGCGGTTGCCGGGGTCGTACCACGGTCAACTCTGCCGACCGCTCGCGCTACGCGTCTCCAAAAAAATCGTGTGGGGCAATCGCCCCTATGAATGGGCAGGCGGCGAACCGCGGTTCCCAGAGGATCGCTCACTCCAGTACTTCCCGGTACGCTGGTGGGCTTAACTTCCGTGTTCGGAATGGGTACGGGTGTTCCCCCACCGCTCTGGCCGCCTTTACGCCGACGCTCGGATTCGAACCGAGCCTCTCCGCTGAGAGACGCCTGTGTCGGTGGTTCCGATCTCGCGATCGGCCGACCGTGTATACGTGCGATCCAGTTACCGCCTGAACTCATGCGAGTGTGGTGTCAGTGCCGTATGATTGTGGCTTCGGTCTGTTAGTGCTCGTGGACTCAACACCTCGTTGCCTCGGTGCGTACATCCCGAGTCTATCGAACTCGTCTTCTACGAGTGACCTCAACGGTACCTCTTTTCCATGTGGGTTTCGAGCTTAGATGCGTTCAGCTCTTACCCCGTGTCGCGTGGCTACCCGGCATTGCGTTCTCACACAACCGGTACACCAGTGGCGACCAAACGTAGTTCCTCTCGTACTATACGTTTGTTCACGTCAAGTACCTTGACACCCCCAATAGATAGCAGCCGACCTGTCTCACGACGGTCTAAACCCAGCTCACGACCTCCTTTAATAGGCGAACAACCTCACCCTTGCCCGCTTCTGCACGGGCAGGATGGAGGGAACCGACATCGAGGTAGCAAGCCACCCGGTCGATATGTGCTCTTGCGGGTGACGACTCTGTTATCCCTAAGGTAGCTTTTCTGTCATCTACGGGCCCCATTCCGGAGCCTCGTAGGTTCGCTAGACCACGCTTTCGCGTCAGCGTCACTCGTTGGGAATGACACTGTCAGACCATCTTGTGCTCTTGCGCTCTTCGCCGGATTCCCGACCCGGCTGAGATGATCTTCGGGCGCGCTCGATATCTTTTCGAGCGCGTACCGCCCCAGTCAAACTGCCCGGCTACCGGTGTACTCCTCCCGGAGTGAGAGTCGCAGTCACCGACGGGTAGTATTTCAATGCTGACTCGGTGACCCGCTGGCGCGGGTACCTGTGTAATGTCTCCTACCTATGCTGCACATCGGCGACCACGTCTCAGCGACAGCCTGCAGTAAAGCTCTATAGGGTCTTCGCTTCCCCTTGGGGGTCTCCAGACTCCGCACTGGAACGTACAGTTCACCGGGTCCAACGTTGGGACAGTGGCGCTCTCGTTTATCCATTCATGCAAGCCGCTACTGAAGCGGCAAGGTACTACGCTACCTTAAGAGGGTCATAGTTACCCCCGCCGTTGACGGGTCCTTCGTCCTCTTGTACGAGGTGTTCAGATACCCGCACTGGGCAGGATTCAGTGACCGTACGAGTCCTTGCGGATTTGCGGTCACCTGTGTTGTTATTAGACAGTCGGAGCGCCCGAGTCACTGCGACCTGCTCCGTAGAGAGCAGGCATCCCTTCTTCCGAAGGTACGGGACTAACTTGCCGAATTCCCTAACGTCGGTTCTCCCGACAGGCCGTGGCTTTCGCTGCCAGAGCACCTGTGTCGGATCTCGGTACGGACATCGTGCTTGTCTTTTCACGGGCCCTATGTACGGCTGACTTGCGCTATCTCACGGTTCGCTCGCTTCGTGCCGTGACGGCTTCCACGAGTTTCCATGATTCGACCGGGCGAAGGCCCGGCTCAGCGTTCCACACGGCGTCGACGTTTACTGCACGATGGCACTGGAATATTAACCAGTTTCCCGTTGATGCAGTCGAGTTGCGGTGCATCTTAGGACCGGCTGACCCTCGGCTGAGTGGCAGTGCCGAGGAACCCTTGCTCATCAGGCCGTCGAGGTTCTCACCCGACTATCGCTGCTACTGTGACCAGGATTGTCGTTTCTGAACGGTCCACGCGAGCTCTCGCCCGGGCTTCCATCCGAACAGAACGCCAACCTACGCGGTTGCCCTGTGATGGGCACGGCCAGGTCTCGGTGGTAGATTTGAGCCCCGATCATTTTGGGCGCCTCAAACCTCGGCCGGTAAGCTGTTACGCTTTTCTTAGAGGGTAGCTGCTTCTAAGCTCACCTCCCGGCTGTTTAGGGCTTGAGACCACCTTCGAATCGCACTTAATCTACACTTTGGGACCTTAACCCGGCTCTGGGTTGTTCCCCTCATGGTGCACAGGCTTACCCCGCACACCGGACTCCCTTCGTCTACGGCGCCTGCGGGTTTGGAGTTTGACAGGATGGCCGACTCCTCTCGGAGGCGGGTCATCCAATCGGTAGCTCTACCCCGCGGGCTACCTCGGAAGAGGTCATGCTTCGACATGTTTCGGTTGGAACCAGCTGTTGCCAGGCTCGATGGGCCTTTCACCCCTATGCGCAGATCACGAGAGGATATTGTAGAATACCACCTCTAACGGGCCTCCACGTGGCTTTCGCCACGCTTCACCCTGCCTGCGTATAGATCGCCTGGTTTCGGGTCGCACCCAATTGACTCCCCGCGCTTGAACACGGTGGCCCTCGCACGTATGTGCTGCGGCCGTATCGGTTTCCCTGCGCCTTCCTCGGTTCACGAGTTAGACTTGCCAATCAAGTGCACTCCCTGGGTCGTTTTTCAAAACGCACGACACGACGTCGGCTCGTCTCTCTTCCTACTAGAGAATCGCTTCTCGGTCGTTTTGAGAGACGCCTTGTACGCCCTGTCGCTCGATCGCCAGCTGATTTCAGGCCCTATTGCACCGCCCTTCTCGGGGTGCTTTTCAGCGTTCGCTCACGCTACTTGTTCGCTATCGGTCTCGAGGAGTGTTTAGCCTTCTCAGGGGATGCCTGAGTTGTTCACAGAGGATATCCGACCCCTGCTACTCTGGTATTGACGCCAACGGTACTGCACTCTCGTACGGGGTTGTCACCCTGTTTCACGCTCCGTTCCAGGAGACTTCTGAGAGTAGGTCGCGTTTTGGTTGTCAACCCGAACACCACATTGGTCCGAAGACCTTCGGTTTGGGCTGTGTCGCGTTCACTCGCGGTTACTGACGACATCGCGGTTGCGTTCTTTTCCTTCCCTTACTGAGATGTTTCAATTCAGGGAGTTCCCTATTGCGCAAAGCAATTGTAAACGGATTCCGATTCGGAAATCTCGTGTTCTTTCCCTCCATGCGGGTCCCACGAGCTTTTCGCAGCTTGGCACGTCCTTCGTCGGCTCTCGAGCCGAGCCATTCACCAGCTGGCACAGTAGCCAGTAGTGTTGTTGGACGGTTCCGGAAGGAACCTCCAACGGTGTCAAGTGACATAGTGTCACCCGACTGTATATGGTTCACTGACGTTCCACGAACTCGTATGAGTTCAGTGGACGTCTGGATCGCACGTATACACGGTCGTCATCGAATCTCCCTGGCGGGGAGTTCGTCGAACCCTTCCCATCCGCGGTTTCCCGGGATGGTGCATCGGTCGTCGTAACCCAACGGAATCGCGTCTCCCACTTAAGGGGACGGATTCACGCTGGGGGACATGGACTCACTGGGATTCGAACCCAGGGCATCCTCCTTGCAAGGGAGGCACTCTACCGCTGAGCTATGAGCCCACCTTCCCGTGTGGGAAGGCTCTGCGCTTGTGGTGTGTGAACCGTGGTAGTTCGTCGGTGTCCAGATCGGTGGGTGAACGGACACGTGACCATGCATGAGTAGTGACCGTCTTGAGAGACGGTCGAAAGGTGAGCTCGCCCAGAGGGCGAGTCTCGGGTCTGTGGAGGTGATCCAGCCGCAGATTCCCCTACGGCTACCTTGTTACGACTTAAGCCCCCTTGCGAAGCCCAGATTCGACTCGTGAAACGAGCCTCATCCGGACCTCACTCGGGTGCTTTGACGGGCGGTGTGTGCAAGGAGCAGGGACGTATTCACCGCGCGCTTATGACACGCGATTACTACCGAATCCAGCTTCATGTGGGCGAGTTGCAGCCCACAATCCGAACTACGATCAGGTTTCTGAGATTACCGTCTCCTTTCGGAGTAGGAACCCTTTGTCCTGACCATTGTAGCCCGCGTGTTGCCCAGCACATTCGGGGCATACTGACCTACCGTTGCCCGTTCCTTCCTCCGTGTTGGCCACGGCGGTCTCCCTACTGTCCCCAGCCACTTCGCAGTGCTGCTGGCAAGTAAGGATGCGGGTCTCGCTCGTTGCCTGACTTAACAGGACGCCTCACGGTACGAGCTGACGGCGGCCATGCACCTCCTCTCTGAAACTCGGATAAGGTCATCAACCTGATCGTCATTATTACAGTCGATGCTGGTGAGATGTCCGGCGTTGAGTCCAATTAAACCGCAGGCTCCTCCGGTTGTAGTGCTCCCCCGCCAATTCCTTTAAGTTTCATCCTTGCGGACGTACTTCCCAGGCGGCCTGCTTAGCGGCTTCCCTACGGCACAGCACCCACTCGTAGTGGGAGCCACACCTAGCAGGCATTGTTTACGGCTAGGACTACCCGGGTATCTAATCCGGTTCGAGACCCTAGCTTTCGTCCCTCACTGTCGGATCCGTTCTCGCGACGTGCTTTCGCCATCGGCGGTCCGTCCAGGATTACAGGATTTCACTCCTACCCCGGACGTACCCGTCGCGCCTTCCGGTCCCAAGCCACACAGTTTCCACCGGACGCCCACCCGTTGAGCGGGTGGATTTTCCGATGGACTTGTGCGGCCAGCTACGGACGCTTTAGGCCCAATAAGATCGGCCATCACTCGGGCTGCCGGTATTACCGCGGCGGCTGGCACCGGTCTTGCCCAGCCCTTATTCGTCCACCTCCCTACGGTGGACAAAAGCGTAGGCTCTATGCCTACGCACTTGGGATTCCCTTATCGCACTGTCGTGCAGTGTAAAGGTTTCGCGCCTGCTGCGCCCCGTAGGGCCCGGAATCTTGTCTCAGATTCCGTCTCCGGGTTCTCACTCTCATGACCCGTACCGATTATTGGCACGGTGGGCCGTTACCCCACCGTCTACCTAATCGGCCGCAGCCACATCCTTCGGCGCCGGAGCATTTAGCACAGTCCTCATTCCAGGTGGACTGTGGTATACACTATTAGCCTCAGTTTCCCGAGGGTATTGTAGTCCGAAGGGTAGTTTGGCCACGTGTTACTGAGCTATTCGCCACGAGTCTGAACTCGTGCGACTAGCATGGCTAAATCGAATCCCAATAGCAATGGCCTCCGGCAGGATCAACCGGAATGTATAACCTCTGAACCTGGTTCCCGGCTCAGAGGGGGTGTTGGCGGGTTTTGACTCGCGATGAGTCAAAACACCATTGCATGGTCTATGTGGTGTCCGGGTCAGCCAGCGATCTGGATGACACCGAACTACCACGGCTCACATCAGATTTCCTCTTACGCCGGAGCGCAGGGGGCGAAATCCTCATCTTCGCGGACTTGATTGTACCCTTCGAGGGGACATAAACCCATCGAAGCGTTCCAAGTCCAGCGAAACCGGGCCGAGTTGAACGGCCCGAGTTCGCGGATGCGTTCTTCGCATTAGTCACGATGCCCGGGTTGTATTTAACCCCGTCGAAGCATCGACGCCACGTCATGCGGTTTCATGCCGGGGAACTGTGAACGAACCCACAGCTACGCGAGACGGTATCAAAAAAGGTCGAACGGCCCCGGCAGTTACTCCTCGTCGATGTACTCAATTCCTTGCTTCGAGACGTTGGCCTTCGTGATGTCGTCGAGGTCGTTGAGCCAGAATTCGTCGTCCGCCTCGTCGACCTCGGGGGCGCTATCCTTCCAGGCCCAGCCCTCGTACTCGTGGACCTTTTTTGTGCCTTTCTCACGGAGACGGAGCGTGGTTCGCTCCGCCTCCTCCTCGGAGGGAGCCGGCTCGAGCGTTCGGGCCGCTTTGAGCGCGGCCTGACGGGGCATGTTCCCAGAGAACTCGCTCGGTTCCGATCCGTCTTCCTCTCGAAGGGCGAAGTTTCGCTTACCGTCTTCACGTACCATGGTTTGTGCTCCATGCGAATCCAACACACAGTGTGTAATAAATATATCGGGTAAATGAAAGCTGATCGGCAAAAGATTTTTATATTAACTCCGTCCGGGCTAGCGGTTTTGGCCGGTCAAAATCGAACGATTCTGAACGGCGGGACGAAGGGTAACACAAACCGACCGTCCGTGCGCGGCTGGCGCGGGCGACTGCGAGGCGACGAAAGAGCGAACCGAGGGCACCGAATGAGGGTCTCGGACCGCCCGGTGGGCCCGTGGAGTGCGGATTCGGGTAAACAACACTTATGTGTCTGCTATGGCGAAGTGCGACCAGTACAACCGCGATGGTCCGTAAAAAGAAGCTCAGCCCCAGTGGCGCCAAGGACGACGAGGGGGAGTACCACAACGTCCACGTGAATCTCCACGAGGACGAGCTCGCCGTCGCCGGCATGGAGATCGGCGACGAGGTGTTCGTGCGGGTCCGAGACGGGAAGATAATCATCCAGAAGGCAGATTCAAATCCCGAGCAACTCGAGCACGACTTCTGAACCGGATCTCGTTTTCGGCCTTCGCCCGGGCCGCCGACTCGCCGCCGCGAGCGACCGCGACGCCGGCGTGCGACGCGCGGGCGACCGCCCGTCGGTCGGCGGATTGATGCCCGCTCGTAACGAGGTGGAAACGATGGGCGCGTACGACCTGTTGAAGCCGGCCCTATTCGGTCTGCCGGCGGAGACGGCACACGGGATGACACACCGGTTGTTGCGGACTGTACAGGGGACTCCGGTCGAGACCGCACTGCGCGAGCGGTACGTCGTCGACGACCCGCGGCTGCGGGTCGAGGCGTTCGGAAACTCGTTCCCGAACCCGATCGGCGTGGCCGCCGGGTTCGACAAGAACGCGGAGGTGCCTCGCGCGCTCGCGTCGCTCGGGTTCGGCCACGTCGAGGTCGGCGGCGTGACGGCCGAGCGACAGCCGGGGAACCCGCGGCCGCGACTGTTCCGACTCCGCGAAGACGAGGCGCTGATAAACCGGATGGGATTCAACAACGAGGGCGCGGACGCCGTGGGCGCCCGGCTCGACCGGGATCCGATGCCCGACGTGCCGGTCGGGATCAACATCGGGAAGTCGAAGTCGACGCCGCTCGCGGACGCGCCGGACGACTACCTGTACACGTACGAGCGCGTCGCGGACGCGGGCGACTACTTCGTCGTCAACGTCTCGAGTCCGAACACGCCCAGGCTTCGGGAGCTGCAGAACCGCGAGGCGTTAGAGGAGATACTCGGCGGGCTCGCGGACGCGGGCGCGAGTCCCCTCCTCGTGAAGCTCTCGCCGGACCTGCCGGAGCCCGCGGTCGGGGACGCACTCGGGGTCGTCGACGACCTCGGTCTCGACGGGGTCATCGCGACCAACACCACGACCTCCCGGCCGGAATCGTTGGAGAGCCCGAACCGCGCCGAACGCGGCGGCCTCTCCGGGAAACCCATCGAGGACCTCGCCACCGACCGGATCCGGTTCGTCGCCGAGCGAACCGACGTCCCCGTGATCGGGGTCGGCGGGGTCGCTGACGCGGCGGGGGCGTACGAGAAGATACGCGCCGGGGCCTCGCTCGTGCAGCTGTACACGGGACTCGTGTACGAGGGACCGAGCCTCGCCCGCGACATCAACGAGGGACTGCTCGAACTGCTCGACCGAGACGGCTTCGACTCAGTCGACGACGCGGTCGGGGCGGACCTGTAGAAGACGGTGTCGACGGGCGGCGGTCGGCTTACGCCTCGGCGCGGACGATGACGACGACGTCGTCGGCCTCGAGCAGCTCTCCGTCGCCTCGGTACTGTCGCTCTTCCTCGATCGAGAACTCGTCGCCGACGAGCGTGACGCCGGCGACGCGGAGCTCGTCGCCGTCGATCTCGTACTCCTCCCGCGCGATGGCGGCCTCGATGTCGCCGACTTGGTTCCCGTACTTGGGGCCCACGGTCGCGTAGTCGAGGTCGATCCCGGTGATCACCGTCTCGACCGGTGCGTCCTCGTCGGGGTGGACCGTCAGGTCGGCGACGTGCATCACGCCCGTGATGTCGTCCTCGAAACCGCGAACGTCCGCGTACACCTCGACGGCGTCGAGCTCCGCGTTCAGCGGGAGCTGGTTCTCGCTCTTGTACTTCCGGAGGACGCCGACGACCGCCGTGGCCGCCGCGCCGGCCTCGTGGTCCGCTTCCAGGCCGAGCGGCTCGGGCCAGTCGGCGAGGTGGATCGAGTCGCGCGCGCCGTCGGCGATCGGCGCGTCGACCGCGTCGGGGTCGCTCGCTCCGTCCGCGTACATGTCGTGCCAGAGTTCCTCCGTCACGTGCGCGAGCAGGGGCGCGAACAGCTTCAGGAACCGGCGGTGCGCCGTCCTGAGGGTGTACGCCGCGGCGGCGTCCTCGCGCTGCTTGGCGATCTCGAGGTAGTCGTCGCAGAACGTGTTCCAGAAGAAGCTCCGGAGCTCGTCGCGGGCCTTCGAGAACGCGCGGTCCTCGAACAGCTCGGTGAGCCGCTCGACCCGGTCGTCGAGCTCGGCGAGCAGCCAGCGGTCGAGCTCGCGGAGTTCCTCGTCGGCCGGCGCGTCCGGGTACGGCTCCGGCGCCAGCGACTCGACGAGCTTCGAGGCGTTCCACAGCTTCCGGATCAGCTTCTCGCCCGCGCGGAGGTCCTTCTGCTTGAACGGGAAGTCGTCGCCGACGGCGGTGCCGGCGGCCCAGTAGCGCGTGGCGTCGACGGGGAACTCCGCGAGCACTTCCTCGGGCTCGACGACGTTGCCGACGGACTTCGACATCTTCTCGCGGTTCTCGTCGAGGACGTGACCGTTGATCATCGTCTCCTCGAACGGGACCTCGCCGGTGTGCTCGTAGCACTTCACCAGCGTGTGGAACAGCCAGAAACTGATGATGTCGTGGCCCTGCGGCCGGAGGTCGAACCGGTACAGCTCCGGGTGCTCCATGGTGAACTCCTCGGCCTCCTCGTCCCAGTCCCAGCCGGCGTTGATCAGCGGCGTCAGGCTGGAGGTGGCCCACGTGTCGAGCACGTCGTCCTCGGGTTCGAACGCGTCGTGCCCGCAGGCGGGGCAGGCGTCGACCGGCGGATCGTCCGAGAGGGGGTCGACGGGGAGGTCGGCCTTCTCGGCGACGACGACCTCGCCGCAGTCCTCGCAGTACCACACCGGGAACGGAATGCCTGAGGAGCGCTGGCGAGAGATGAGCCAGTCCCACTGGAGCCCCTCGACCCAGTGCTCGTACCGGGTGAACATCTTTTCGGGGGACCACTCCATCTCCCGCCCGATCTCGAGGTACTCGTCGGTCTTGTCGAGCATCTCGATGTACCACTGCTCGGTGACGAGGAACTCGACGCTCGTCCCGCAGCGCTCGTGGACGTTGACGGTGTGCGTGATGTCGCGGCGGTCGAGCAGCGCGCCCGCCTCGTCGAGGTCCTCGACGATGGCCTCGGCGGCCTTCGAGGAGTGCATCCCCTCGTACCCCTCGGCGACGTCGGTCATGTGGCCGGACTCGTCGATGGCGACGCGGAGGTCCAGATCGTGGACCTGGTACCACTCGATGTCGTTCTGGTCGCCGAACGTACAGCACATCACGATGCCGGAGCCGGTCTCCATGTCGACGCGCTCGTCGGCGATGATCGGCACTTCGTGGCCGAACAGCGGGACCTCGGCGGACTCGCCGACGAGGTTCTGATTCGCCTCGTCGTCGGGGTGGACGAAGACCGCGACGCAGGCCGGGAGGAGCTCGGGTCGCGTCGTCGAGATGACGAACTCTTCGGGGCCGTCGGCGGTCCCGTCATCCCCGGCCACGGGGAAGGCGATGTCGTTGAAGTGGCTGGCCTGCTCGTCGTCCTCCGTCTCGACCTGCGAGATCGCGGTCTCGCACTCGGGACACCAGATCGCGGGGGCCTTCTCGCGGTACTCGCGGCCTTGGTCGTACAGGTCGACGAACGACAGCTGGGAGACGCGCTGGACGCGCGGCTCGATCGTCTGGTAGGTGTGGTCCCAGTCGACGGAGACGCCGAGCGACTGGACGTTCTCGGTGAACTGCTCCTCGTAGTCAGCACAGACCTCGCGGCACTTCGCCTGGAACTCGCGGCGCTCGAAGTCTTGATGGCGGATGTCGAGTTCGTCCTCGGTCAGCCGCTCGGAGGCGATGCCGTTGTCGTCGTAGCCGAACGGGAAGAACGTCTCGCCGCCGTTCATGCGCTCGAAGCGCGCGACGAAGTCCTGGAGGGTGAACCCGTACAGGTGACCCATGTGGAGGCTCCCCGATACCGTCGGCGGGGGGGTGTCGATGGAGAAGACGGTGTTCGGGTCGACCGGGTCGTCGTCGGGGTAGGCGTACGTCTCCTCGTCGACCCATCGCCGCTGCCACCGCGGCTCGACGGTCTCGGGGTCGTACTCACCACTGGGCATTTCACGCTCACCTTCCCGCGGTTCCCCCTTAACGGCCTCGGTTGTAGGGGCGCGCGCTACGCCGCGTCGCCCGCCTCGGGACTCACACCACGTCGTCGAGGTCGTACTCGGCGGCCATCCGCGAGGCCTCCGCGGCGAACCGCTCGGCCTCTTCGTCGGGGCTCTCCCCGAGCGCGCTCTCGTCGACCTCGCGGCCGGCGGTGATCCCGTCGCCCGTGACGAGCCGCTGTTCGGCGAGTTCCTTCGTGTGCATCCGCTCGCCGTCCTCAGTGGCGTAAGTGAGCCGCACGAGCCCCTTCGAGTCGAACTGCCGGTCGACGAGCCAGACCGTAGTCATACGCGGCGATGGGTGCCTGCGAGGCTTAAAAAGGACGGTCGGGCTGTGAGAAATCGGCGGCGAAAATCGATTTCGGAGAGCGGTCGCGGTCGGGGAGACTCAAAGGGGCAGTTACCGGTGATTTGCTTCGAATTCGACTCGGCAGCGGGCCACGCCGCTCGTCGCCAGCGCTTTGTACCGCGTCGCCGAAGTGGGAGGCATGCGCGTGAAGTTCGACCGCGACACCTGCGTCGGGATGTATCAGTGCGTCGCCGAGTGGGACGCCTTCGAGAAGAACCTGAACGACGGGAAAGCCGACCTGCGGGGGAGCGAAGAAGAGGAGGAGGACGTGTTCGTGGTCGAGGTGCCCGACGGTGAGGAGTTCGACGCGAAGTTCGCGGCGCGGGTCTGCCCGGTCGACGCCATCGAGGTGTACGACGACGACGGCGAGCAGGTGGTGTGAACGACCGCGGGATCTCGATCGATCACTTATGAATCGCTACTGGTAGATCGACGGCGAACACCTCCAAAACCCTCCAGTCGCGAGGACTCGCGCATCTCGTTGGGCTCCTCGCACCCTTATCAGGGCGCCCCGAGGCACGCACCGAGATGAACAATCGCTAAGGGCGCCGATCTCCGTCCGCTTCGGTTTATAAGCGATCAGCCAGGTCCTCGGCGAAGTACGTGACGATCAGGTCGGCGCCCGCGCGCTTGAGCGACAGCAGCGACTCGTGGGCGGTCGCCTCCAGATCGAGCCACCCCTTCTCGGCGGCGGCGTGTAGCATCGCGTACTCGCCGGAGACGTTGTACGCGGCGACGGGGTGTTCGAACTCCCGCCGGAGGTCGGCGACGACGTCGAGGTACGGGAGCCCGGGTTTCACCATCAGCACGTCCGCGCCCTCTTCAGCGTCGATCCGGGCCTCGCGGAGCGCCTCGCGGCGGTTCGCGGGGTCCATCTGGTAGTGGCGGCGGTCGCCGAAGGCGGGCGCCCCGTCGGCCGCGTCGCGGAAGGGGCCGTAGAACGACGACTCGTACTTGACGGCGTAGCTCATGATCGCCACGTCCTCGTGGCCGGCCCTGTCGAGCGCCTCGCGGATCGCCCGCACCTGCCCGTCCGTCATCGCGGAGGGCGCGACCATGTCCGCGCCCGCGTCGGCCTGCGAGACGGCGGTCTCCGCGAGCAGTTCCAGCGTCTCGTCGTTCTTTACGGTGAGCGTCGGATCCGTCTCCGCCGCCGCCTCGATCACCCCGCAGTGGCCGTGGTCGGTGTACTCGCAGAGGCAGACGTCACCGATGACGTAGGCGTCGGTCTCGGCGGCGATACGGCGGATCGCGCGCTGGACGACCCCGTCTTCGGCGTACGCCCGGCTCCCCTCGGGGTCTTTCGACTCGGGGACCCCGAAGAGGATCACGGCCTCGACGCCGGTCTCGCGGACTTCCTCGACGCGGTCGACGGCCTCGCTCACGGGGACGCGCTCGTGGCCCGGCATCGTCTCGATCGGGACGCGCTCGTCGGTCGTCGCGTCGACGAAGACGGGCGCGACGAGGTCCGACGCAGACAGCGAGTGCTCGCTGACGAGCGGACGGACGCCGTCGGTCCGGAGCCGCCGCGGCCGGTCGGTGGGGTGCATACCGGAGCGTTGGCTCCGGGCGGTCTTTTATGATCCGTCCGCGGCGAGTCGACGCGGGAGGTGCGGGAGGTCGGCCGAAGACGACGAGGAGGGGCTCTACTCCGACGACTCGACGTCGATCCGGTCGCGGAGCGACGCGAGCTCGTCCGACTCCGCGAGCTCCTCGACGCGTTCCTTGAAGTGCTCCTCGCAGAGGCCGACGACCACGCCGCTCTGCTCGGCCTCGTACGTGGCCTCTCGGTCGCAGTAGTGACACCGCATAGTCGCTACTCTATCGGCGTCGGGCTTAATCTTGTTCGTCGATCAGGAGGGATCCGGTCCCCTTCGCGGGCGGGTCGGGCAGCCGGTCGCGGACGGGCTCGAACGCCTCCGCGGTCAGCCCCGCCTCGGCGAGGGTCCGCTTGTGAGCGTCGCTCCCGCCCGTCAGGAGGAGGTCGCTCTCCGCGGCGACCCGCTCGACCCGCGCGTCGTCGACCGGGCGGCCGTACGGGTAGAACCGCTCCACCGCGTCCAGCTCGCGGGCGACGTCGAGCGCGGCGTCGACGTCGTCGTACCGGAAGGGGTGCGCGAGCCCGACGAACGCACACGCGTCCCGGAGGAGCTCGACGCCGCGCTCCAGCCCGGTCACCTCGCGGGCGACGTAGCAGGGCCCGTCGTTCCCGATCAGCTCGTCGAAGGCGCCCGCGTAGTCGTACGGGGCCGCCGACTCCTCGATGGCGCGGGCGATGTGCGGTCGCCCGAGGCCGGGGCGAGGCTCGACGCCGAGGTCGACGTCGAGCCGCTCCTCCACCGCGTCGAGGATCGCGGCCCCGCGGCGCTGCCGGTCCGCCTGCAGCCGACCGGTCTCGGCGTCGAGCGCCGCGGTGCGGTCGACCGCGTACCCGAGCAGATCGAGCCGCTCGAAGCCGGCGTCGACGCGCAGTTCGATCCCTCGAACGACGAGGAGCCCCTCGCGCTCGACGACGGGCGCGTCGAGGTCGGGGTGGACCCGGTCGTGGTCGGTGACGGCGACGCAGTCGAGGCCCGCGTCAGCGGCGGTCGCCGCGAGCTCCGCGACCGTCATGGTGCCGTCCGAGACGGTGGTGTGCGCGTGGAGGTCGGCGACGATCCGGTCCGTGTCCATGAGTCCCGTTCGTCGACCCCCGTACTAAGCGCCGACGATAGTCGCCTGTGAACGCACACCAATATAAGGAAATATAATTAGATATCCTCGACTAAGGTTGTGCATGGACAATCATTAAGAACCATCGGGAATTTCCACCTGATGATGCGCTTGAACGGCGTCGACGACCGACTCGAACGGCACCAATATCCGACGACCTCGGAGGAACTGATCGCGGCCCACGGGAACGCGACCGTAGAGCTCGCGGAGGGATCCGAGCGTCTCGGTGACGTGCTAGAGCGGTTCGGAGAGCAGACGTTCGACGACGCGGAAGACGTGTTCACCACGCTCCGCGCCGGTGTCTGTCACCGCGGAGTCGGTCGCCGGTTCTACTCGGACCGCGACCCGACGACCGACGCCGAGGACGGGCCGTCGCCGGTCTCGTTCTGAACGGGGCCGCAGACCGGGGTCATTTTTCCGCCGCTGCCGCGTCGCCAGCGCCGCGAGCGTCGCCGACGGTGACGTTCACATCGTGTCCGGCGCGTGGCGGGTGTGCGGCGCGTGGCGGAGACGATCCGAGGCCACACCAGCCGACGCTACACCCAGTCGATCGCCGGCGACAGGTCGATCGGCACCGATCCCTTCCTGTATCCCTCCACGCGCCCGTTCGGGCGCGCACGGAGGACGACCGCCGGGCGGTGCCGGACGTCCGGCTCGGCGCCCCGGACCGCGGCCCAGTCGTCCGCGGGGAACGAGGTGCAGTCGACGCGCAGGGTGACGCCCCCGCCGTGCGCCTCTAGCTGGCCGCTCGTCTTCGTCTCGGCGGTGTCGCGGACCGCCGCGACGGGGCCGCTCGCGGACCGGTTCGAGGCGGGCTGCGGCCGCGTCACCTCGACGAGAAACGAGCGCCCGGTGTCCGGATCGGTCGCGCGGAAGTCGAGCGAGTGTCCGGTCGTCACCTCGATCTCGGGGGTCACGTCGTAGCCGGACTCGCTGAGGATCCGCGCCGCGGTGAACTCCGCCATCGTCGCGCTCATCCGCACGAGGTCGAGGGACGCCGACGTGCCCAGCTTGCCCGCCATCGTCTCGCGGTAGTCGTCGAGGATTCCCGGCCGGAGCGTCTCCTCGACGAACCCGGTTCCCTCTTCGCGCGTCGCGTCCGGGAACCCGGCCGCGTGGTCGCGGAAGAACGCCCGCGTCGTCTCCGCGCCGTCCTTCGAGCAGAACACGGGGAGGAAGTACCACGAGACGTGCGGGTACGCCGCGAGCCACGGCTCGTCGTCGTGCAGCGCCGCGAGCAGCTCCCGCTGGACCCACCGCGAGACCGGGTACGGGACCTCGTCGAAGGCGTACTTGTCCGTGCGCCACAGCTCGCTGGGCGTCTCGGTGTTGCCGATCCAGTATCCGGTCGGGCCGCCGCTCGCCCCCGCGGGCGGGTCGCCGTCGTCGTCGGTCCAGCAGAACAGGGCGAACGAGCCGTCGTCCATGTCGAACCGCCGCGCGTCGTACCCGGGCGGAGGGCTGAACCACGGGTCGCTCGCGGTCGCTCCGAGGTTGTCGTCGAGCGGCCGCTCGAGCTGCGAGCGGACCCGGTCGGCGCTCCACCGACCGGGAGCGCGCCTGAATCGGAGCGGTTGTGCCACGGCGGTGCTACCGGTCGCCGGGTCTAATCGCTTCCGGTGGCGCGAATGCGACGCCGCGCGGCCGCGTCGTCGTTATCGTTTCGATGAACAGACAATTCACCGACACATATATCAACGATTATATCTAAGGTATGGTGTACCATGTCAATGGGTGCCTATGACGAGGCCGAACACGAGCGTCGCGAGAAGAAGACCAGCGAAGTCGACGCCGACTTCGACGCCGAGCGGCCGGAGTACTCCGGATCGCTCACGTACGACTCCGGCGACTCCGCGGAGGCACTCCTCGACAAGTTCCAGGAGCTGCAGGGCGAGTGAGACGGCGACTCGGACCGCGTTTCTGCGGATCCGTCGACTTCCTTCTGAACCAATGACCGCAGAGTAGCGAGCCGACGAGCGGCGGAACCGGCGAGCGGCGGGACCGACGAGTAGCGAGGCCGAGCGCCTCCGAGACCGAAATCCGTGAGCGCGGCGGCTCTCGGAGGGGACCGATCGGTCAGGTCAACGCGATCGCGGCCGAGCAGACGATCGCGACCGCGAGGACGTGACCGACGACGGCGCCGAGCAGGATCGGTTCCTCGAGCAGGAACGGGACGAGCACCAGTTGGAGCGCCGAGAATCCGATGTTCTCCGCGTCGAGACGCCTGACCCGCGAGGCCTCGCTCGGGGAGAGATCGACGTTCACCGCCCGCCAGAGGGCGACGACCGCGCTCCACCACGACGTACCGATCCGGTAGGTGAGGTCCCACAGGATCAACAGGGTGAGGTACACCACCGGGATCGGCGGGTTGGGACCGAACAGGCGCTCGATCAGCGTCCCGTCCCACGCGATCACGTACGTGAGCAGCGCGATGAACGCGAGCACGCCGAGAACGATCTCGATACTCGACCCGAACAGCAGCCGCTTGTGCTCGGGAGGCGTCGAGAGGCGGCGGTTAGCGGCGCCGAGCCGGTGCATCTCGACGCTTCCGATCGCCGCGACGAGGACGGCCACCGTCCCCGCGAGGACCGCGTCCCACAGCCCGTAGTACCAGCCGAGCGCGAGGACGCCGATCTGAAACAGGAGGAACTGGATCGCGACGGCGAGCGTACGGGAGATCCCCAGGCCGGGAATCCCGCCGACGAGGCTCTCGTACACCCACGTCTCGCCGTAGTTCCGGCTCACGGTTCGACCTCGACGTCGGTCGCCGAGACCGCTTCGGTCGGGTCGCCGCGGCGGGGGCGGTCGATCGCCCTCGCGACGGCGACCTCGAAGGGCGTCTGTTCGATCGGCACGAGGTCGCGAATCCGGTCGTCCTCGACGATCACGGTGTTGCGGAGTCCCTCGACGAGCGAGCGAGCCAGGTAGGGGTTCACGTCGGTCACCAGTCGGAGCCACTTCGCCGATAGCTCCGGGCTCAACACCGGCACGCGGATGATCCACAGCCTGTGCCCGAGCTGTCGGCGGGTTCGGCGGAGTATCTCGGCGTAAGTCAAGACGTCTGGCCCCCCGATCTCGAACGTGTCGTCTCGCGTTTCCGGGGCTTCGAGGACGCCGGTGAGGTAGCCGACGACGTCGTCGATCGCGATCGGCTGACAGAGCGTGTCGACCCACTTCGGCGTCGTCATCACCGGGAGCCGGCTCGCGAGCCCGTGGATGACATCGAAGCTCGCGCTCCCGGCACCGATAATGATGGCCGCCCGCAAGGTGGTCAGCGCCGGGTTGCCCGTCTCGAGGATCCGCTCCACCTCGCGGCGGGATCGGAGGTGTTCGGAGAGCTCTTCGCGGTCCTCCCCGAGGCCGCCGAGGTAGATCACGCGGTCGACGCCCGCGGCCGACGCCGCCTCGACGAAGTTGGTCGCGCAGTTGCGGTCGCGTTCCTCGTAGCCGGGACCGCCGTCCATGGAGTGGACGAGGTAGTAGGCGGCGTCGACCGGGTCGCCGTCGATCTCGAACGCCGGCGGGAGGGTGTCGGGCTCCAGGAGGTCGCCCTCGACGACGTGGACCCCGGGGGGCGGAGCGTAGCCGTCGGCGTCGCGGACCAGGGCGACGACGTCGTGGCCGCGGTCGAGGAGCGTCGGGACGAGCCTGGTACCGACGAATCCCGTGGCGCCGGTGACGAGCACGCGCATACCGATCACTCGGGCGGGAGGACTATAAGCACCGGTCACGGCGATTCGCGTCCGGGTTCGGGGGCGGCGGGCCCCTCGGTCGCCGGGACCGATCCCTAGAAGGGCCCGCGCGGTGCTCGTTGGGACATGCACGCAGGCGAGTACGAGCCGGTTCGTGGGGTACCGGACCTGTACGTCCACGACACCGGGATGTTCGACACCGACGAGTACGGGGCCGTGTACGTGTACGACGCCGATCGCCCGATCGTGATCGACACCGGCACCGGCGCGAACCGCGAGGCGCTGTACGAGACGATAGCCGAGGTCGGGATCGGTCGCGAGGAGCTCGCGTGGATCCTGCCGACCCACGCCCATCTCGACCACGCCGGCGGGGCGGGTCACCTCGCCGAGCGCTACCCGAGCGCGGAGGTCGTCGTGCCGGAGAAGGGAGTGCGACACCTCGTCGACCCGGAGGCGCTCGTCGCCGGGACGAAGTCCGCGGTGGAAGACCAGTGGCGGTACTACGACGACCCCGAGCCGGTTCCCGAAGGCCGGATCTCGGGGCTCGCGGAGGGCGACCGGATCGACCTCGGGGACCGCGAGCTGGTCGTTCACGAGGCGCCGGGGCACGCGCCCCACCACGCGATCTATCACGACCCCGACGCCGACGTCGTCTTTACCGCCGACGCGGCCGGGATCTACGTCCCCGCGGTCGACGGGATCGAGCCGACGACGCCCCCCCCGCAGTTCGACCTCGACCAGTGCCTCGCCGACGTCCGGACGATAGAGGGGCTCGAACCGGACGTCCTCTGTTTCGGGCACTTCGGCCCCCGCAAATACGAGCCGAAGCTGACCGGCGAGATCAAGCGCGCGTACGTGGAGTGGGTGGAGGCGATCCGCGAGAAGCGCGAGGAACTCGGCGACGACGACGCGGTCGTCGAGCACTTCGAGGCGGCGGCGGAGCGAGACGTCGAGTTCTGGAACCCGGAGCGCGCCCGCGCCAACGCGAGTCTGAACGTTCGGGGCGTCCTCGGGTACCTCGACTACGTCGCGGAGAACGAGGGGGAGTGACCCACGCCGGTCGCCGGACGCGACACAAACCTCCTAAACCCCGCGTCGCCTAAGATTCACTCATAAATGGGCATCTTCGACACGATCCGCGCCGTGCTCGGGACGAGCGCCGAGACGGACGCGACCCGCGAGGCCGACCCGGAGGACCTCTTCGGGATGTCGACCGCGTACATGACGATGGAGGCGGACCTCGGATACGACCACTGCGGGGAGGCCGCGCTGTGTTTCTCCGGCGTGGATAGCACCCGCTTCGACGACGCCGTCGAGACCGTCGAGGCCATCCTGGAGGCCGGCGAGATCGAGACGGGGACGGGGTTCCACCGCCACGAGGACGACCACGGCTACCAGTGGTTCGTCCTCGAGGACGACGACCCGGAGGACCTCGTGACGAGCGTCCACTTCGCGGCCGATCAGTTCATCGAGGAGGGGTTCGGGTCCAGACTGCTCGCCGCCGTCTTCGGCTTCGAGCGCGGCGACGTCGACGCCTACTGGATCTACTCGTTCCGGCGCGGCGCGTACTACCCGTTCTCGCCGAAGGGGACGAGCGACCGGAACCAGCAGGTCGAGTTCAAGCTCCAGTCCGTCCTCGACGGGGAGCTCGGCTTGGAGGACGACGAGTCGTACTGGTACCCGCTGTGGCCGGACGCCCCCGGGAACCGCCCGTGGGAGTGAGCCGATGAGCGCGTCGACGTCGGAGGGAGAGACCGGATCGGCGCCGGAGCCGGAACCGGACGACGGTCCTTCCGCCGACCCCTCGAACCCCGGCGGGTACGACGCCCGCGACGCCCCGAGGAAACGGGTCGTTCGGGCGGTCGCGGTGCAGGCCGCGGTGCTGAGCGCCGCGGTCCACCTGCTGTGGGCGTGGCCGCGGCTGGGCGGTCAGGGCGATCCGCGCCCCTACGTGTTCCTGCTCGGCGGGGCGTTCACGGTCGCCGTCGCGGTCGCGACGCTGCGCGCGCCCGAGTACCGGCGGCTGTACGCGCTCGGCGCCGGGACCCTCGCGGCGTTCCTCCTCGGTTACGTCGGCTGGCACGGCGCCGCGGCCGGCTCGGCGATCGCGGGCGACCCGCTGGCTATCGTCGCGAAGGGGGCGGAGCTCGTCGGCGTCGCCGCGTTCCTCGCGCTC
>NZ_NHPF01000071.1:0-20336 GCF_002252925.1 Halorubrum sp. Ea8 | reverse complement strand
ACGCCGAGCACCGCGAGGGCGGTCCGCACTCGGTTCCGGCGCAGGTTCCGCGCGGCCATCGAGACCGCCGGGCGCCACCCCCGGAGCCAGCCGCCGAGCCCCGCCCGATCGGGTCCGTCCGCCCGGCTCATCGGTCCCCCGCGGCCGTCGCCTCGGCGCCGCGAGCCGTCTCTGGTGGGGTCTCGTCGCCCGCCGGAACGCCGCCGACGAGGACGCCGTCGGTGAGCTCCACGACTCTGTCCGCGTACTCCTTGACGAGCGGGTCGTGCGTCACGGCGACGACCGCCACGCCCTCCTCTTTCACCCGCTCGAACTCGGCGAGGATCGACTCGCCCGTCTCCGTGTCGAGGTTGCCCGTCGGCTCGTCGGCGAGCAGCACCGCCGGCTCGTTGATCAGCGAGCGGGCGATGGCGACCCGCTGCTTCTGTCCCCCGGACAGCTCCGAGGGCTCGTGGTCCAGCCTGTCGCCCAGCCCGAACCGGGTGAGCAGGTCGGCGGCCCGGTCGCTCGCGTCGCCGGGGTCGAACGCGGTCGGGAGCGCGACGTTCTCGACCGCCGTCAGCGTCGGCAGCAGGTGGAAGTCCTGGAAGACGAACCCGATCGACCGCTTCCGCGCCGCCGTGCGTTCGGTGACCGAGAGGTCGGTCACGTCGGTCCCGTCGAGGAGTCGCTGTCCCGCCGTCGGGTCGTCGAGCAGTCCGAGGACGTTGAGCAGCGTCGACTTCCCGGAGCCGCTCGGCCCGACGACCGCGACGAACTCGCCCGGCTCGACCGCGAAGTCGACGTCGTCGAGCGCGACCACCGGCTCCGCGCCCCCGCCGGGGTACCGCTTCGTCACGCCGCGCAGTTCGACGCTATACATCGCGGCGACGGACGACGACGCCCGCGACGGCGAGCCCGGCGACGCCGGCGAGGCCGACCGCCCCGAGCGCCCCCGCGGAGCCGAGCGTCCCGACCGGGCCGGAGCCGCCGTCGGCGTTCCCGTCCGCGTCGGGGAGCGCCACCGTGTCGGTCTCGACGTACCGCACGCCGCGCTCGGTGTACGCGATCCGGATCGGCACCTCGTCGGCGACCGACGCGTTCGCGGTCGTGCGCAGGTCGAAGGCGACGAAGTCGCCGGCGCCGACCGCGCCGACGAAGTACTCCCCGCCGGCGGGGGTCGGCGCGACGCCCGGCGCCTCGCCGACGGAGACGACGACGCCCTCCAGCTCGCCGCCGCCCGCGTTACCGAGGTTCGCGTCGATCACGACCGCGCCGTCCTCGGTCGTCTCGACCGCCGCGTCGGTGATCGTCGGCGCCCCCTCGTGCGCCGGGTATCGGAGCGTCGACGTCGCGGTCCGCTCCGCGCCGGCGCCGGCCTGCGCGTCGAGCTCCGACCGGAACGCCGCCGTGAACGTCACCGCCGAGCGCCGGTCGAGCGGTCCGAGGTCGACGACGACGCGCCGCTCCTCGCCGGGCGCGACGTCCTCGACGACGTACGGGCCGGCCTCGAAGCCCCCGCCGTCGGCCTCGCCGTCGCCGTCGACCGTGTCCTCGCCGCCGCCGCCGTCGCCGCCCGCGACCGGCTCGCCGACCGCGGTCAGGCTCACGCGGTCCGCGGTCGTGGTCCCCGTGTTAACCACGGTCACCGCGACCGGGGAATCGGCCGACTGCACGGCTTGTTCGGCGTCATCGCCAGTGTCGAGCCCGCCGCCACCGCCGCCGAAGATGCCCTCGATGCCGCCGACGTCGATCCCGCCGGCGTTCTCGCTCTCGTCGTCGCTCTGGAGGTCCTCCGGAGCGAGGCCGCGAGTGCGGAGGTCGAGCGTCACCTCGGCCGGCTGGACGTCGACGACGACGTCGCGCGTCACCGTGACGGCGTCGCCCTCGTCCTCGTCGTCGGCCGCCTCGTCCTCCGCGACGACCTCGACGGTGAGGCGGCGCTCGCCGGGCTCGTCGAACCGCGTCCACAGCCTCACGTCGAGGGAGTCGCCGGGCGAGAGAGCGCCGACCGCGGTCGCCTCGTCCAGCGGCGCCGCGTCCTCATCGGCGTCCGCGTCGAGGAGTCTGACGCTCCGCACGTCGGCGGCCTCGGGGCTCCCGCCGGAGTTCGAGAGGGTGACGTTCAGGGTCGTGCGCTCGCCGACGACGGGCTCCGTCGAGCTCGCCTCGACGCCGTCGATCGCTATCCGGGCATCGGGCACCGCCGCGGCCCCGCCGACGGCCGCCGACAGCGCGAGGAGGGCCACTAGCACGGCTGTCGTTCGTGTGGGATTCAAGTCGACCCTGTTAGGGGGCCGATCGGCATATATCCGTCGTAGGCGGGGGTCGCGACCGGCGAGCGCGACGGAGGTCGGGGGCGGCGAACGCGCCGACGGGCCGCGGGCGTCGCGGCGGGCGACGGTCGGCCGCCCCCGTCGGCCGCCAACGCCTAAAGGAACCCGGGTCGCGGCCGGGACGTACCGGTTACGGATGCTTTTTCAACCGTCCGGCGTAATAACGGGTAATGAGCCAAGGCGACACCGCGAGAGCGGGTGATCGGCGATGATGGGCGGCAACGACCAGCAGGCGTACGACCGCGGCACGTCGCTGTTCTCGCCCGACGGGCGCATCTACCAGGTCGAGTACGCCCGCGAGGCGGTCTCGCGCGGCGCGCCGAGCGTCGGGATCCGCACCGCGGAGGGCGTCGTGTTCGTCGCGATGTCCCGGGCCTCCTCGACGCTGATGGAGGCCGAGAGCATCGAGAAGCTCCACAAGCTCGACGACCACCTCGGCACCGCGAGCGCGGGCCACGTCGCCGACGCCCGCCAGCTGATCGACCTCGCGCGTCGGCAGTCGCAGGGGAACCGCCTGCGCTACGGCGAGCCCGTCGGCGTCGAGACGCTGACGAAGTTCGTCACCGACCACATCCAGGAGAACACCCAGCGCGGCGGCACCCGGCCGTACGGCGCCGCGCTCCTCATCGGCGGGATCGAGAACGGCGAGCCGCGCCTCTTCGCCGCCGACCCCTCCGGCACCCCGAACGAGTGGAAGGCGACCGTCATCGGCGGCGGCCGACAGGACATCCAGGGCCACCTCGAGGAGGAGTGGACCGACGACCTCTCGCTCTCCGCCGGCATCGAACTGGGCCTCGCCGCGCTCGCGGCCCACGAGGACGAGTTCGAGCCGAGCGACGTCGCCGTCGCGACGATCACCGACGAGGAGGGCTACCGGACCGTCCCCGGCGACGAGGTCGCCGAGGCGTTCGAGGCGGCCGGAATCGGCGACGACGAGACGGACGAGGCCGACGACGACGAGGCCGACGCGGACGACGAGGAGTAAGTCGCGTCCGTCGCTCGGCGGCTCACTCGCTATTTTTTGTCCCACGGCCCGCGCCGCTCAGGCGGCGATCAAGACGCCTAACCCGACGAGCGCCGCGGCCGCGATACCCGCGAGCCGGGACCGCCACGTGCCGCGTGCCGGCTCGGTCGCGACTCCCCGCGCCCGACGCACCTCGTAGCTCGTCCACGCGCCAGCGACGACGGCGAGAACCGACATCAGCGGGAGCGCGAACGCGACGATTCCCCAACCGATGAGGACGGCAAACGCGGCGAACCCCGCGACGACGCCGCCGATAGCGCCGGAGACCAGCGCCCCGATCGGGTGACCGCGACACGTCGCGAGCGCCGCGGTTCCGGCAGCCACGACGAGGAGCCACGCGGCGACGAGCGCGTCGCTCGCGGCGGTGCGGACGCCGGCGTCAAGGATCGATATCACGCGGAAGAGGCCGGCCGGAACGACCGCACCGAAGAGGGCCGCCTCCGCGGTCGGAAGCGACGGGAGGCTCGGGGACACGGCCGACGATCCCCCCGGACCCACGTATGCGTTCCGCCGATCGCTTTTGTGCGCCGCCGCCGAACCCGGGGCATGGCACGCATCGCGGACCTCGTCGCCTATCCGCTGAAATCGAACGACGGCGTCGCCCTCGACCGGGCCGAGCTCGGACCGGCGGGCGCGCTCCGCGGGGACCGCACGTACGCGCTCGTCGAGGCCGGCGTCGACCCCCACGAGGCCTCCGTGGGCGGGAACGGCGGGTACGTCAACGGAAAGAGCGAGCCCGCGGTCCACGGGCTCCGCGCGAGCTACGAACTCGCCGGCCCCGCTGACGCGACGCCGACGGCGGTGACCCTCTCGCGGCCGACGCGCCCCGAGACGGGGGTCGACGCGGACGAGCGGACGTTCGCGCTCCCCGACGAGGGCGACGCGCTGGCGGCGTGGGTCGGCGACTACCTCGGCTACGCCGTCGACCTCGTGCGCGAGCCCGACGGCGGGTTCCCGGACGACCGCGCCGCGCGCGGCCCGACGGTCATCTCGCGCGCGACCCTCGAGACCGTCGCGGGCTGGTTCGACGGGGTCGCCGACGCGACGGAGATGCGCCGCCGGCTCCGTCCGAGCGTGGTCGTCGACGACTGCCCCGCCTTCTGGGAGGACCGGCTCTTCGCCGACCGGGGAGAGGCGGTCCGGTTCGCGGCCGGCGACGCCGAACTGCTCGGCGTCAACCCCTGCCAGCGCTGCGTCGTGCCGTCTCGGAACCCGGACACCGGCGAGGAGATCGACGGCTTCCGCGAGACGTTTATCGAGAACCGGCGAGCGACGCTCCCGGACTGGACCGAGAGCGACCGGTTCGACCACGACTTCCGGCTGATGGTGAACACCGTCGTTCCGGAGGAACGGTGGGGATCGACCGTCGCGGTCGGCGACGAGGTGACGATCGAAGGGGTCGAGCCGCTCGACGAGGCGGCGTACTGAGCGCTCGGCGCGTCCGAACCGGTGCTGCCGTTTAAAAAGATTCGCGCGAAGTGGCCGTCGGCGACTACCGACCGCCGTCGGTCATCGCGACCGGTTCCTCATCGGCGTCGGCCGGGGCGTCGGCGGTCCCGCTCCCGCCGGCGGTCGGCTCCGTGACGCCAGCCGTGTCGGGCGTCGTCTCGCCGACGCCGAAGTGGTTCCAGAGGGTGACGCCGACGACCGCGTACGCGACGAGGTCGTAGTGGACGGCGCCCTCGAAGGCGGTGAACGCCGCGAGCGTGCTGTAGCCGAAGAGGGCCGTGACGCCCGCCACGAACACGCTCTCGTTCGTGAGCTCGCCCGCCGCCGCCGCGGCGAGGGACCGCTTGATGATCGGCCCGCAGGCCACGAGGAACGCGATCCCCGACAGCGAGCCGAGGTTGACGAAGAAGTGCGTCGCCATCTGCGAGTCGAGGATCGACTGGAGGTACTGGACCGTCACCGGGTCGTAGAACAGCCACTCGATACGGGTGGGGTAGAGGACGGCGATGTAGGGGGTCGCCACCATCAGCCCGAAGAGGACGGCGACGGCGACGCGGGCGGAGGCGAACTGCGCCGCGCGTCGCACCTCGAACGCCGCGTCGCCGGGCGCGACGACGAGCCCGCAGGCCTCCAGCGCGTCTCTGAGCTCCTCGCGGGAGACGTCGGGGTCGTGGTGGATCCCCACGGTCCCGTTCCGCCTCGTCGCCGAGGCGGCGCTGACGCCGTCGCGGTCGAGCAGGACGGCCTCCAACAGCCCCTCGCGTCGCTTCGTGTCGATTCCGTCGACAGAGAAGGTGTCGTGGACGTGCGGCTCCGGCACCCGCGCGGTCCGCGGCCCCGCGTCGTCGCGCGACGTCACACCGCGGCGGTCGCCCGCCGGCACGTCGACGCCCCGTTCGCGGGCCACGGCGTCGAGGCGCGTCGGACGCCCGTGGCGGTCGTCTGGCATGTGAACTACCTTCGTCCGCACCAGCATGAAACTTCCCCCGGATCGCCGCCGAACGGGTTCCGGTCGGCCTCCTGCCGGCCGGCCCCCGGCCGCCTCACTTGGCGAAGTAGCTCGTCAGGTATCCCGAGAGGAACGAGGCGATCCCGACCGCGGCCAACAGCTCCCCCGTCGACCACTCGTCGCTCTCCTCGGAACGCGCGGCCGCGGCGGTCACGGCGAGGCTGACGAGAAGCGAGATGACACCGTTGCTGAAGTCGGTCTTAAATCCCATACCGGTCGTACGGGTCGCGGGCGCAAAATCGTTCGGTCGACCGGCGCTGTCGGCCCCGGATCCGCCGAGACGGCGCCGTTCAGGAGTTGACCGACTCCAGGTACGAGGTGACGATCATCTGCCCCTTCCGCGTGAGCGCCGCGCCCGACTCGCCGTCGACGACGAGCTCCTCGTCGCGGAGCGTGTCGAGGACCATCGACGTCTGCGTGACGTCGCCCGTGACGACGTCGGCGATGTTCGCCTCGCCGCCGGCCGAGTAGATCGACACGAGGATCTCCAGCTGCTCCTCCGTCGGGTCGAACGATTCGAGGTCCTCCATCGCCTCGTCGTACTCCAGTTTGATGTACCGGCCGAGGACGTTCAGCGTGCGCTCGTTCGGGACGGTCGCGATCGACGTGACCGTCTCGGAGTCGAGGGCGTGGCGGAACACGAGCGCGGGGCGCTGCGTGCCCGCGAGCGTCCGGTCGGTCCGCTCGTAGTCGATCACGGCTGAGAGGTCGACCTCGAACGGGTCGGGGCAGTCGACGAAGCGGATCGCTCCGGGTCTGAGGGCGACCGACGCCGTGTGGTCCGAGGCGTCCGTGACGCGCCCGCCCACCTTTGCGGGGTGCCGGACGGTGACGGTCACGTCGCGCAAGAGGGCCTTGAACAGCAGGCGGACGAACCGGTCCATATGCTCCGGCTTGCCCTCGACGAGGGCGGTGCGGCGCTCGCCTCGCCGCTCGTACGCGAGGGTGACGCTGTCGCTGAAGAACGACTGGAGGTCGCCGGGCACCGTCCCGACGACCACGTCGAACACCCCAGAGAGCGGGACGGTCGTCTTGCCGCCGTCCGTCGCGAGCACCAGCCGGCGCTCGCTCAGGAGCACGCGCCCCGTCACCGGCTCGTCGCTCTCGACATCCGGGGCGTGGACGCGACCGACGAAGTCGGCGACGACGGACTCTCCCATCGAATCACCGTAGACGCCGTTCGCTATTTACTGTTACCCACGGGGTATCAGTCGTAATAACGAGCTGTCAGGCTCGCCGCGGCGGTCGGGCGAACGTGTTCGGCCGTCGTTCGCCCCGAATCGCCCCTCGTTCGGCCTCGATCAGTCGGTCGATCGATCGGTGAGAGGCGTGGAACAGCAAAGCCTAATGAGGAGGGGATCCAACCATCAGGTGATGCCCACAGTAGAATACCTCAACTACGAAGTGCTCGACGACCACGGCTGGTCGATGGACGATGACAACCTCTTCGAGGAGGCCGCCGAGGCCGACCTCGACGCAGAGGACTACGGTACCCTCGACGTGAATCAGGGCGAGTACATCCTCGAATCCGCCGAGGCCCAGGGCTACGACTGGCCCTTCTCGTGCCGCGCCGGCGCCTGCGCGAACTGCGCGTCGATCGTGAAGGAAGGCGACATCGAGATGGACATGCAGCAGATCCTCTCCGACGAGGAGGTCGAAGACAAGGATGTCCGTCTCACCTGCATCGGGAGCCCGGCAACCGACGAGGTCAAGATCGTCTACAACGCGAAACACCTCGACTACCTGCAGAACCGCGTCATCTAACGCCGCACCGACCACGCCGCGGTCGTACTCACAGACGGTGTTCGATGTGGGTCACCCCCATCGGTGCCACCGTTTTTTCGGAGCGCCGGTCCCGTAGCGCCGCGGCCGCGGTGATCACTCGACCGTCCTCCAAGCCGATCACGCCGCCGTGCCATACCGGGCCGACCACGCCGTCGGCCCCTACCAGGCCGACCACGCCGTCAGACTCTCGTCGCGGCCGTACACGCGCTTGACGTCCTTCGCGTAGGCGAAGTCCCCGTCATGGTCCAGCTTCTCGTGGCGGTACTCGGGTGCGTCCTCGCGGATCTGGACGCCCTCGACGACGAACTCCTCGTCGCCGAACTCGACGGTCTCGGCGACGGTGAACTCGTAATCGCCGGGGACGTTCACCCGTACCGAGCGCGTCTCGTCGGCGTTCCCGTCCTTCGGGTGCAGCGTCACCGGGACGGTGACGTTGTCGACCGCGCGGGTCCACAGCGTCTCGACGGTCTCGATGTCGGCCTCCTCGACGCGCTGTTCCGGGCCGACCTCGATCCCGGTGACGCGGACCTGCATCAGCGCGTCGGGCGTGTCGACGACGAACTCCTCGCCGGTCCCGACGTAGGTGTCCGCGGGGACCTCCATCCGGGTGGTGAACGACTCGCCGTCCTGCGAGACGACGATGTCCAGTTCGACTGTCTCCTCTTCCGGAATTTCGGTCTTATAGGTGTGGTCGCAGTCGGTACAGCGGACGGTCGCCTGCCCGCCGGGGCGCAACACTTCGTGAACGGTCTCCTCGCCCGGCGAACACGACGGGCAGGCGAGACCGACTCGGTCTCCTGTTTCGGTCATTACGGCGTCGTATCCGCCGCTCGCGTAAATATCCGCCCCTGTGACCTCGGTGCGTCACACGCTCGCGTGGGGCTCGCGGCGGCGGTTCGGCGACCGCGGCTCTCGGCGTCCGGTCCCCGCCGGAGTAAGGAAACTGGTTTATCGGAGTCTGGGGAACGGACGCCCATGATCGTTCCCGGATCCAGCTCACAGCTGCTCGCGGCCGCGCTCGCGGAGGAGACGGGCCGGCCGCTGGCGACGCCGACGTACGACCGGTTCCCGGACGGCGAGACGCTCGCGGCGGTGCCCGACTTCGACGGCGAGGAGGCGGTCGTCGTCGCCGCGACCGACTCCGACGAGGCGTGGGTCGAACTGCTCCAGCTCCAGGACGCCGTCCGCGAGGCCGGCGCCGAGCGCGTGACGACCGTGGTCCCGTACATGGGATACGCGCGACAGGACCAGTCGTTCGGCGACGGCGAGCCCGTCTCCGCGCGGGCGATGGCGCGGGCGGTCTCCACCGGCACCGACCGCGTCGTCCTCGTCAACCCCCACGAGCCGGGCGTCGCCGACTTCTACGACGTCCCCGTGGAGACGGTCGACGCGGCGGGCGTCCTCGCGGGACCCCTGCCGGCGGACCTCACCGAACCGCTGTTCCTCGCGCCGGACGAGGGCGCGGTCGGCATCGCCGAGACGGTCCGGGACGCGTACGGCGCGGGCGAGACCGACTACTTCGAGAAACACCGCGACCGCGAGACCGGCGCCGTCGCGGTGTCGCCGTCGGACGCCGCCGTCTCGGCACGGGACGTGGTCGTCGTCGACGACATCGTCGCCACCGGGTCGACGATGAGCGAGTCGGTGGCCGTGCTGAACGACCGCGGCGCGGGCGCGGTGCTCGCCGCCTGCGTCCACCCGATGCTCGCCGCCAACGCCGTGACGAAGCTCCGCGGCGCCGGCGTCGACCGGATCGTCGGCAGCGACACCATCGAGGGCGGCTGCAGCGTCGTCAGCGTCGCCCCCGTCCTCGCCGACGCGCTGGCGTAGGGCTCTCGTCTCTGTTCTCCGCCGCCTTCACTCGATCTCCCGGATCGGTCGCGCCGGGTTCCCGCCGACCACGGTCCGAGCCGGCACGTCCTCCGTGACCACCGCGCCCGAGGCGATCACCGCGCCGTCGCCCACGGTCACGCCCGGATTCAGCACGGCCCGCCCGCCGATCCAGACGTCGTCGTCGACCGTCACGGGCGCCGCGCGCTCGCGACCGGTCGCGCGCTCCTCGGGGTCGATAGGGTGCGTCGGCGTGTACACGTGGACGCCCGGGCCGAGCAGGCAGCGGTCGCCGAACGAGATCGGGTTCGTGTCGAGGAAGACGCAGCCGTAGTTCGCGAAGAAATCGTCGCCGACGGCGACGTTGTAGCCGTAGTCACAGCGGAGGGGCGGCTGGACGGTCGGCCCCTCCCCGACGGCGTCGAACAGCTCGCGGAGGAGCCGCTCGCGGCGGCCGCGTTCGGCCGGGGTCGTCGCGTTGTACCGCCGGGCGAGGTCGCGGGCGCGGGAGCGGTCCGCGACGAGAGCCGGATCGCTCGGGTCGTACGGCTCGCCGGCCAGCATCCGTTCGGTCTCGTTCGACACGGTCGAGGTGACGGGAGCCGAGTTATAAGACCACGGTGGTTCGGCCGTCCGACCGAGCCTCACCCGTGCGTGTACCCGCGGTCGGGGAGGGAGTCGCCGTCGGCCGTCACTCCCTCCGCGGCGTCGACGACGGTCCCGACCCGGGTGAGTTCGGCCCGACAGGCATCTCGGGCCGCGTCGAGCTCGGCGTCGGGAACGGCGCAGACGAGCTCGAAGTCCTCCCCGAAGTGCGCCGCAAGCTCGAACCGGTCGCTCGGGCCCTCGGCGATGTCGTCGACCGCGGGATGGACCGGGAGCCGGTCCCGTTCGAGCGCGAACCCGACGCCGCTCGCCTCCGCGAGCTGGTGGAGCGACCGCGCGAGGCCGTCAGAGGAGTCCATCATCGCGGTCGCTCGCCCGACGAGCGCGGTCCCGTCGGCGACGCGGGGCGTGAACCGAAAGAGGTCGTTGGCGCGCTCGACCGACCCCTCGTCGTCGCGTTCGAACAGGCGGAGCGCGGCCGCCGACCGCCCCCACTCGCCGGTGACGCAGAGCGCCTCGCCCGAGGCGGCGCCCGAGCGCGTTACCGGTCCGTCTTCGGCGACCTCGCCGATGGCGGTCGAGGCCGTCGTGAACTCATCGTGGCTGTCGAGGTCGCCGCCGACGTACTCGGCGTCGACGGCCTCGCAGACGTCGACCGCGCCCGCGACGAAGCGGTCGAGTCGGTCGGGGTCGAAGGCGGCGTCGGCGTAGACGGCGACGGCGGCGGTCGCGCTCGCGCCCATCGCCGCCACGTCGGAGAGCGACGCGCCGACCGCGCGCCACCCCGCGGTGTACCGCGTCGTTCCCGGTGGGAAGTCGGTGCGCTCGTGGAGCATGTCGGTCGTGATGACGGTGTCGCCGACGACGGCGGCGTCGTCGCCCGCGTGCGGCAGGTCGGCGGCCAGCCGGCGAAGCGCGTCGCGCTCGTTCACGGCGGGTCCAACGCGCCGGAACCGGTTAGTATGGATCGGTCCGACGCTCTCGGCCCGCACGCGCGGTGCTCCGATCGGAGTCATGTTCCGTGGTACCACACATCATTTAAGGGAATAAGATAGGTTAACGAATATTATCATTATCAATCATTATGTTTATTACCATTCCTCCGAACGAACCGAGTGCAATGTCAGTATCCGTACGCGGACATGCGGCAACGCGACGCGCCGACCGACAGATCACCAGACGACCACCGCAACCACCCACACGACCCGATGACGACACCTAACGACGCCACGACGCCCGAGACGACTCGACCGACAGACCAGCAGACGACCGACGGCGACCGATCGACGACCCGGACCGACCGATCGACGACCCGGACCGACCGATCGACGACCCGGACCGACCGATCGACGACGGGGCGCCCGACGACCGATCGGACGCCGACCGACGACACTTCTCCCCGAGGGATTCCCGGCCGCACGCCGATCACCGAGGAAGCGGGCGCGCCGCTCGTCCCGACGACGACCGCCGAGCGATCCCCGACGACCGCCGACCCGACGCGCCGATCGGCTCGCGCCGCGACGCGCCCCCCGACCGACGCGGAGCGGGACGCGCCGCTGGTCCCGGACCTGCGTCCGACCGGCCGCACGCGGACCGACGGGGGATCGCGATGAGCGCCATTCCGATGGCCGGAACCGGTGACGGACCGCGACCGGACCCGACGACGTTCACGCGGCGCGCGACCGACCGACACACCGACGGCGACACTGCGGAGTGACACCTATGCACCCGAACGAACTCGACGACGACGTCTTCACGAGAGATATCGACAACCCGGCCGGCAGGAAGCTCCGCGAGCTGTTCGCGGAGCAGGAGTACACCTTCGCGCCCGGGATCTACCACGCGCTCGACGCTCGCCTCGCGGAGATGGCCGGCGTCGACGCCGCCTACATGAGCGGCTACTCCACCGTGCTCGGTCAGTTCGGCTTCCCCGACCTGGAGATGGTCACGATGACCGAGATGGTCGAGAACGCCAAGCGGATGGTCGAGGCGACGAACCTCCCGGTCGTCGCCGACTGCGACACCGGCTACGGCGGCGTCCACAACGTCCGCCGGGCGGTCCGCGAGTACGAGAAGGCCGGCGTCGCCGCCGTCCACATCGAGGACCAGACCTCGCCGAAGCGGTGCGGCCACATCGCCGGCAAGCAGATCGCCTCCCGCGAGCAGGCGCGGTCGCGCTTCGAGGCGGCCGTCGACGCCAAGCAGAGCGAGGACACGGTCATCATCGCGCGGACCGACGCGTACGGCTCCGCGAACGGCGACTGGGAGGAGCACCTCGAACGCGGCCGGATCTACGCCGACGCCGGCGTCGACCTCGTCTGGCCGGAGATGCCCGACCCGTCCCGCGAGGACGCGGTCGAGTACGCGGAGACGATCCACGAGACCCATCCCGACCTCGACCTGGCGTTCAACTACTCCTCGTCGTTCGCGTGGAGCGAGCAGGAGGACCCGCTCACCTTCGAGGAGCTCGGCGACCTGGGCTACCAGTACATCTTCATCACCCTGTACGGGCTCCACTCGGGCGCCCACGCGGTGTACGAGGACATGCAGAACATCGCCGAGAACGACGAGCAGGCGCAATTCGACCTGGAGGACCGCTACCTCGGTCACGAGACGGAGAGCCACCACGAGCTCTCCTTCGTCCCGCGGTATCAGGACATCGAGGCGCGGTTCGACCCCGAGGCGTCGGCCCGACAGGAGGCGTCGGCCGGCTTCAGCGAGGACGAGCGCGACCCGATCACGGCCGAGGACACCGAGGCCGAGGGAGAAACGGAGGAGCCACCGGCCCCCGAGAGCGACGACTGATCGGGAGCCGATCGCGGAACGAGACCGGAATCGCCCGGTCGTCTCGCTTTTCTTTATCGCCGGCGGTCGGTCGCGGTTCGGGGACCGGTGGTCGGACGCCGCGCTCGCGGATCAGGCCGGAAGCGTGTCGATGCCGTTGATCTCGACGTAGCCGTAGCCGCACTCGGGGCACCGCCACTTCGTCTTCTCGCCGAGGTGGAGGGTCATCGCCGCGGTCCGGTAGAACGACTGGGCCTCTCCGCACGAGGGACAGTCCACGTCCTTTTCGAGCGCCATGTGCCAGGTTCGGTCCGGCGCAGTTTTGAAGCTACTGATCCGGCGATCGGCGGTGATCGGTGATCGGGTCATCGCGCGCTCCGATGGCTCCGTCGATCGTGTATACGTCGGTCTCGAGGCCGGTAGAGCGGTGACAACCACCGAAGTTCGGCCGCTCAGGGATAACCGATCGACCGCGTTCGATACTGACCACTCCCGAAGCCAGCAGCCGTGGGGACGACGCGTTCGAACAGCGCCGCGACCTCGCGCCTCCCCAGCCTCGCCGCTCGCTTCGCTCGCGGCGTCCCTCGCGCGCTCCTCGCGGGCCGGCAGCCCGCTCGTCGGCGCGACACGGCGCCATAGCGTTCTTTGAAATCTGTGGCGAAAACGAGAACATTAGCCACACGATCTCAAACATCAGATTCAACAGATACCTCGGCATTATGCCAGTGTTTTCACTTTCGATGCTACGATACTCTTCATATGTGATGTATCCCAAGTTTTGTACTAACATATCACATATCTTCGTCTCAAGCGTCGGGACATGACTCGTGACAAGCCAGCCGAGACTTCGTCACCTAGTGAGCGAAGCACCGAGCGGGCGCTGACCATCACGGTTGACGACGAGGAGTACCGTTCGAAGAAGCGACACCTCAACGTCGACAACATCGTGGTTCTGTCCGTCTCCCGCGGTGCGCTCACCAGTAACGGTATCGTCGGCATCGTTGGGGTCTCGGCGGCGGTCGGGTTCCTGCTCTCGACCTTCAGCACTCTCGTGGGTGTCGTCGGGTTCGTGATCGCCGCCATCGCCGTCTCGCTGTTGTTGTTCGTGGACGACACGGTCGAGATCGAAACGACCGCCGACACGTACTCCGTCGGGCTCTCGGACTGGGAGTCGATGGCGTCCGGGTACAGCGAGCTCGAACACGACCTCCAGCAGCTGACCGACGACGACACGGGGGCGATCCTGTTGCTTGCGGGCATGGCCGGCGCACTGGTTGGCATCGTCGATGTCGTGCTGGGTATCGCCATCGGCGTCCTCGGCGCGGCGGCGCTCTACGCGTACCTCCCGGACGAACCCGACTCCGACGAACCGTTCGGGGTGACATCGCTGACGGTCAAGGACAACCGGATTGAGAACGAGTTCCGTGAGATGGCACCGGACCCCATCATCGTTAAGCGGAACGAGGAGACACTACTCAGACGGTACAGCTACCGGTACTACTTCGTCCCAGAGAACATCGTGAGCATCGCCGAGGCGGAGGTCCTGCACCCGGCCCGGACGATACTCTGGACCGCGATGCTAATCTCAGGCCTGCTCGCCCTCTACTTCCTCATCCAGGCCGATGTCCTGTACACCCTGGTGTTCGTCGTCATCGTTGGGTTGGCGCTACTACTCGCGTCGCTGCTGGAAGACTTCGTCTTTGTCTCCGTCCGCAGCCACGGTGATACGGAGAAACACTTCGAGATGCTGCCCGAGGACGCCAAGACCCTCCTCCAACGGTTTAATCGGCGGCGCTCCACTACCGCCGCGGAGGAGTAAACAAGTATCTGGACGGCACGAACGGACTCCCCCAGAGCAGGACGGTGAAGGGAAGCAGAAACCACAGCGCTATCGCCACTACGCTCGCCTGTTTCAGACCGCTGATGACCAGAAGGTCCACGACGAGCATCACAACTGCGAAGACTGCACCGAGAACCCCGTATCGGAACCCGATGCCACCGTAGACGAGAGCTCCCAGCAGGATTGGGATGATCAGTGGCGTGTGCTTCAATACCGGGATCGCACCCAGCCTGACTGCCCAGCCTATTCCCTCGTAGGCCCCGATCAGCACGCCGAAGACCGTGGCCAGCACTCGCGCTCTGGAGATCACGGGTCCGGACCTCACCCCGCATGTATATTTCGACCAACTAATACTTTTGCCGGGTGGGCCAGCGATGATAAATAAACGGTATCGTCGTCGTCGCTCGCTACTCGTCACCGCTCACTTCTCGTCCACGTGCCGGACCTCGCTGGCGACGCCGCGCGTCGAGTCGACCATCTCCGGCCCGGACATCTCCGCGCGGCCGACCGCGAACGCCTTCGGCCCCTCGATGACGACCTCGTCGCCGACGCGGATGTCGTCGTCCGCGTCCACGACGCCGGGCGCCAAGACGGAGCCGTGCGGGACGAACGGGTCGATCTCGACGCGTTTGGTCGGGGCGGCGCTCTCGGCCCAGCGGCGCGCGCCGGCGAGGGTGAACGAGAGGGTGCCGTACTGGGGCACCATCGTCGCGAGCTGCTCGCCCGGCTCGCCCTCGCGGCCGGCGTCGGGGTCGTCGCCCCACACCTGGAGTTTGGGGTAGCGGCCGGTCGTGCGGATATCGGCCTCGCCCGGCCCGCCGAACAGGTCGTCGCCCGCGCCGTCGCCGAGCAGGTAATCGGCGAGCGCCCGGACCGTGTTGTGCTCGCGCTCGCGCTTGCTGTAGGCGGGCTCGCCCTGCAGAGTCGCGTTCAGCTCTCCGAGCGACTCGTCGCTCGTCGGGTGGCCGACGCACGTGTACTCGAACGGGACGTCGACCGCGGGGTCGCTCGCGACGCGCTCGCAGATCTCGCGGTAGCCGTCTTCGGGGACGTGCGCGATCACCCGCGAGTAGTCGTTCCGCTCCAGATAGCGCCGGAGAACCTCGGAGACGAACCCGATCTCGTCCTCGCTCCAGTCGCCGGTGACGACCGCGTCGTAGTGCTGGGCCGGGTACGTCGTCTCCAGCTCCTGAGGCACCACGCCGATCGGCGAGGTCATCGAGACGGTGTGGCCGCGCCACTGGATCGCGTCGTGGAACTGCCCGTGACTCTGCGAGTCGCTGTACGGCTTCGTCGCCGAGCAGGGCACCAACACGAGCGGCTGATCGGTGAACCGGTTCCGGTACCGGCTCGTCACGCGGTCTGCGAACCGCCGGATCTCGACGCGGTCCAGCGTCTCCGCGGTCGCCGCGGTCACCTCGGCGTCGCGCATCAGCGGCGTGCGCTCCTCGACGTACCCCCACTGGTCGTCGAACTCCCGGAACGCGGCCGTGAGCCACTGCTCGTGGCGGGCCTGCCCCTCGACGTAGTCGCGGAGGCGACCCGCGCGGATCCGCTCGCGGACGCGCCGAAGCTCCGCGCGGAGCGCGTTCACGTTGTGCACGGCGCAGTCGGCGCGGGTGAACTCGTCGCGGGGCGTCGCGCAGGCCGGACAGGCGCACGGCAGTTCGTCGAGGTCCTCCAGGAAGTGCTCGGCGTCGGCGGTGAGGTATCGCCCCTCCGTCCCCTTCGTCCGGGCGAGCGTCGAGTCCACGAGGTCGACGCCGGCGTACGCGAGGACCGCGACGTTCAGCGGCGTGGCGACGCCAGAGAGGAACAGCGCGGTGTCGGCCGGGAGCGCCTCCTTCGCCGACACGACCGCGTCGCGGAACGCCTCGCCGTGGCCGACGAACCCGGACGCGTCCGAGAGCAGATACGCGTCGGCGCCGACGTCGCGGGCGCCCGCGCTGTCGACGACGGCGGCGGAGGGGTAGTCGACATCGGGGTGATCGACCGCGAACGACTCGCGGACCTCCTCGCGGGTCCCCGCGGGGAACGAGCGGTGCGGCAGGACAGTGAGCGCGGCCTCGTCGCCGTCGGGGACCGCTCGGTCGCCGGCCCAGAGGCTGCCCGTGTCCTCGAGGAACGGGTCCGCGAGCGCCGGCGTCGTCACCGGATCGGCGAGCCGAAGCTCCCCGAGTCGGGCGGCGCCGTCGCGCTCGTGGACCTCGAAGTAGTCGGTCATACGTCCCCTCGCGCGGGGACGGTCAATTCTCTTGTGTTCCGCGCCGCAACCGTTACGCCGGACCCGACCGAATGGATCGCATGGAGCCGACCGGCCCGTGGGACCGCGACCGCGTCGACGAGTTCCTGACCGACACGCACGTGCCTGTCCGCCTCGGCTGTCACACCCCCGCAGACGACCCGTGGATCGTCTCGCTGTGGTTCTCGTGGGACGGCGCCGTCCACTGCGCGACGAGCGCCGACGCCGACCTCGTCGCCTTCCTCGCGCACGACGACCACGTCTCCTTCGAGGTGTCGACGAACGACCCGCCGTATAAAGGCGTCAGGGGACGAGGGCGCGCGACGGTGTCGCCGGACGAGGAGAAGGAGCTCCTGCGCGCCCTGCTGGACCGGTATCTCGGCGGCGTCGACAACCCGACCGGGGAGCGGCTCCTGAGCCCGGAGCGAGAGGAGGTCCGGATCCGCATCGAGCCGGAGCGACTCCACACGTGGGACTACTCGAAGCGGATGGGGTCGGGAGAGGGATAGTATCGCCCGGCCGTTTTTCCGGTCCCCGTTGAAGCTCTCAGACCGTGAGGGGAAGTGGCTGCTGAATACAGAGGATGGATACACAAGAGACAGAAGTGGTGAACCCAACCGAAATTCATCGCTCACCGGACAGCCGTCTCGGGTCAGCGGTTTCAGAAAGTTACCAGACGGCCATCGGAGAGATCCCCGACTCACTCATCAAGCGAGCGCTCGTATAGCGCTCCAGTAAGGACGCTGGCCGGCAACGCGATCCACGACGAAGCGAGGAACGCAACGACGATGATACCGATGCCACCGATGACGGTGTCGACGAGGGGGCTGCCGGTGGCTACGGCGTAAACCGAGGGAAGCCCAACTACCAACGCACCGGCGACGAGATAGGCCAGCGCCATCGCCAGCAGACCGCCGATCGCACCCCCATAGCGCTGTGACGGGGGGACGAGTCGCCACGCCGCGACCCCGGTGACGAACAACAGTGGGGCAACGACGGCGGAGAGACTGATAGCACCCGACAGGAGTCCGACTACAAACGGGGGTCCTACTACAGCGTTGGTAACGAACGGAGCACCACCCGAACCCACCCCGATCAGTAGGATCCCAACCCCGACAACGAGATAGTAGAGAGTCGTGACCCCGACTGCCGTAATCGCCATCACGTATCCCGCACCAACGTCACGATCTCCGCCACGTGGGAGCCGATCGAGGTGCTTGAAGGGGGAAACAGCGAGTCGAGGGACGGGGACCATACAGGCACGTCAGGTCTGAATCAGTTAACGTTTGACTGCCTCGACGCGGGCCGTAACGTGGAACCCATACTATACACTTCACAAAACCGCGTGAGTGTGGAGTCTGAAGGATTCGCGCCTTGTATCTCGCACGGCTGTCGGAACATTTCTCTGAACTGGTAGACCCCTCGGTGGTCAATACGCAAGCGCGAAATTGCGGGTGATTCAGCCGCGTAGGCCCGGAAGTATCGACTGTAGATCGTTCAGTACAGGGAACTTACAGACCAGAGACGGTCTACTCCCTCCTCACTTCTGTTAGGAACGTAATGCGAGATACAGAGGCTGAATGTACTTCGGTGCTTGATACGAGGTACAGAGGAGCGAGTCGAGGTTGGTATCGCGTGGCGACTCTGCCGAAGGATGTCTCGCCTACTGGGCAGGTGTCTCGTGTCTCCAGAGCGTACTTCCGAAAATAAACACGCTGATCGTGACAGTAAGAAGAAATCCCGCAGCGATGCTCGGTGAGAGCCAGGGAGCGATAGGCGTCGAGACGAGAGGCGTTCCCAGCAGTGCCAATACCAACGTCACGGCGACCAGACCACCGTAGAGCACGCCGACGATACCGACGATACCAAGCGCCACACGAGTCGAGACACGACTCCAGCGAGTTGCGAGGTATCCCGTGAGCGGGAGGGCCTGTAACGCGTGAAGCCCGACAAGATGAGCAACACGAAGGTCGCCACCCGTCAAACTCCAGTTTAATAAGGTGAGTCCAGGCCCTCCACTGGCAGCTCCGACGGCATGGGATTGCCTGAACACCATGAGCCACCCTTGGAAGCTCATGAGAACAAATAGGAACATCCCGAGTACGAGTCCCCAGAGATAGGGAGGCGGGAGATCGGGAGGACTCCGGACGACTCGCCAGAGGACGTACGCGACGACAGAGGAACTGATAGTAATTGTCGCGCCCATGATCATGAAAATCGTCGTGTCGAGCGGCGTGCTCGTGTTGAAGTGTGATGCAACTCCTCTCGCGGCTTGGGTCGAGATCAGGGTGATTTCGATCGTCATCGCTCCACTGATCGTGTAGGTAGCTACCTTCTCCACTTGGTCAGTCATCGACAACGAAGGAAGAATCCACGCCATCGTTCCCGTAAAGATGGCAATCGAGATGGCGAACTTCCACGGCTTGGTCCAGACGTTCCGTCCGAGAAGCGTTCTACTGTCCAGTGCTATCAGGACAGTGAATAGAGCGGCGAGAGCGAGATGGGCGAGTGTAACGGTGTACAATAGTCGGTTACGGTTGCGAAGTTCTGTCAGCACTTCCTGCGCGGGTAAGACCCTGTTCATCTATTCACCCCGCGAGGACGTAATCGCTGCTCCCTTCGACTGCCGTATTAGCAATAGCGAACTGTAGACGAGGCCAGTGACCAAGACGATCGTGAATCCCACGACCCACGCGAAGGCAAACCATCCAACCAGTGCATTCTCGTAGACTGTGATGATGTCTGCCGGTGGCTCGATGGCTGAGGGACCGAAATGCACGTACCCGATTAGTAGTGAACTCACGAAGAACAGGCCCGTCCAGTAGGGGATCCCAGCGCGGTCACGCCAGCCCAAGTACAATCCCAGTGTGATAAACGGGTACGATAGCAGACTGAACGTGAACGCGTTGATTTCCGATGTCAGTGGCCATCCAACGTGGTTGCCGCGGATGATGTGGTCGATATGATGTCCGATTCCAAACAGGGAGATAATCACCAATAGCCCAACGAGTCGCTGTGGGATAGGGTGGTCACCTTTACGCAAGTCATGTATAACGGGACGGAGGTGAGATCCCTTCCACATGAACAGGCCGGAGATTACTAATGCTGGAAACAGAGCCAGTTTCACGAACAGTTCTGCCCTCGGAGTCGATCCCAGCGGTGAATAAATGAAGAGGCCGAGAACTGCTGCCACTGCGGCGTGAACGATTCGCTGAAGAGATCGAGATGGCCACCATTGCTGTGTTTTATCACTCATACGTTGTCTTCTAACCACCTCATTTGCTATTTGCTGGGATAATTAAAGCCGTTGGATAATAAACAATTTCATCCACGATCTATAATGTGGTTTTCAGGAATATTCACACAGAGCGTTCTGCTCTCACACGTCTTCAAAAGGATACAGGGAGCAACTACTATGACCAATATGCGCCCTCGGCCTTGTTTAGACGCTC
>NZ_NHPF01000018.1:0-20945 GCF_002252925.1 Halorubrum sp. Ea8 | reverse complement strand
GCGGAGCGACTCGGCCGGCGGCATCGCGAGCGCGACGACGTACCCGAGCGTCGCGATCCCCTCGACCAGCAGTCCGTACACGAACGGCTTGCGCGTCCCGTACCTGTCGACGAGGGCGCCGGCCGAGTCGCTCCGCCCGCTCGCGGCGGCGCTCCCGCGGGCCGCGGTCGGCGCCGTCGCGATCGGCCCGGACTGGTGGTTCGCCCCGTTGTCTGTCTTCGTCGCGCCGGAGACGTGGTTCCTCCTCGCGCGGGTCCTCTGGGGGTTCGGCTCCGCCGCGGTGTTCGCGACCGCCTACACCATCGCCGCCGACCTCTCTGACAGCGGGTCGCGCGGGACGAACATGGGCGTCGTCCGCGGCGGGATCACGATGGGGTTCCCGGCCGGGCTCGTGCTCGGCGGGATCGTCTCGTCGCTGGCGGGCAACGCGGCCGCGTTCACCGTCGCCGCCGCGTTCGCGCTCACCGCCAGCGTCGTGGCCCACCGGTACGTCCCGGAGACGCACGTCACGGGCGACCGCTCGGGGGACTCGATCAATCCGTGGGACGTCGACACCTCGGTTCCCGCGCTCACCGTCGGGCTCGTCAACTTCGGGCTCCTGTTCGCGTACATCGGCGCGCTGTTCTCCACGCTCGTGCTGTTCCTCGGCGAGAACGACATCTCCCTGTTCGGGCTCGCCCCGCAGGGGACCTCGGGGCTGTTCATGGCCGGCACCGTCGTCTCCGCCTCCTTCTTCATGATCGTCGGCGGTCGGATATCGGACACGCGGGAGTCGCGCACGCCGATCCTGTTGACCTTCCTCGTCGTTTCGTTTGTCGGGTTCCTGCTGCTCGCCCGGTCGGGATCGGTCGTCGACCTCGCGCTCGCCTGCGTCTTCATCGGCGCCGGACAGGGCGGAACGAGCGGCCCGATGATGGCGCTGCTCGCCGACCTGACCCCCGACGAGCGGATGGGGCGGGCCTCCGGGACGAACAACGTGTTCGGCGACATCGGCGGCGGGCTCGGGCCGATGGTGTCGTTACCGCTGATCGAGACGGTCGGCTTCGCGCCGATCTACGCCGCCTGCGCGGTCATGCCGCTCGCCGCGGGGGTCGCGCTGCTCGTCGGCGTTCGCCGCGAGACCGGGACGTTCCTCCCGGGGCGTACCGCCGACGACTCGGTGGACGCCGTCGACGACGCGATCGGCACGGAGTCGTAGTCGACCCCGAACTCTCGTCCGGTCCCACTCGTCAGGGATCACGGCACTCGGTCGAACGTGAGGCGGTCGAACGCGACCTCGGCCGAACCCGCCACCGTGACGCGATCGGCCCCGCGTCGATCGGTGGGAGCGAAACCGATCGTTCGGTCGGCGACGTGTTTTTATACGTCCGGTGAGGCGGATACGCCAAGACGATGCCACGCGAACAGTACCAGTCGAAGCTGGAGGAGCTCCGCGCCGACGTGCTCTACATGAGCGAGGTCGTCGCCGAGCGGCTCCGGATGGGCCTCGACGCCTTGGAGCGCCAAGACGGCGATCTGGGCGACGAGGTCATCGCCGGCGACGCCGAGATCAACGACCTGTACCTCGAACTGGAGGGGCAGTGCACCGACCTCATCGCGCTCCAGCAGCCGGTGGCGGGCGATCTGCGGTTCATCGCGGCCTCGTTCAAGATCATCACCGACCTCGAGCGGATCGCTGACCTGGCGACGAACCTCGGCGAGTACGCGAAGCAGGCCGACCGCGAGGTGTTCCCCGACGTCGACGTCCAGCGCATCGGCGACGACACGCTGACGATGTTGGAGGAAGCGATGGAGGCGTACGCGGATTCGGACCCGGACCTGTGTCACGCCGTCGCTGAGGCCGACGACGACGTCGACGCCGCCTGCGTGGCCGCGAGCGACCTCGTCGTCCGCGACCTCATCGAGCGCGACGAGCTCCGCGAGGACGCCGACGTGGAGGGAACGATGCAGAACGTCTCGCGGCTCCTCCTCACGATCCGCGACCTCGAACGCGTCGGCGACCACGCCGTCAACATCGCCGCGCGGTCGCTGTACATGATCGAGAACGACGACGAGCTGCTGTACTGACGACGGCTGCTGTACTGACGACGGCTGCTGTACTGACGACGGCTGCTGTACTGACGACGGCTGCTGTACTGACGACGCCCCCATTCCGATCGATCGCCGTCGGGAGCGGTCGCCGACCGATCCCGACGCCTACATACCGCCTCCCGCGGACGACCCGACATGAGCACGTTCACGACCGAGATCGACGTCCGCTTCCGCGACATCGACGCGATGGGTCACGTCAACAACGCCGTCTACGCGACGTACGTCGAACAGGCCCGGACGGAGTACTTCCGAGACGTCCTCGACGCCGACCTCTCCAGCGTGTCGACGGTGCTGGCGTCGCTCTCGCTCGACTTCCGTCGACCGGTCGAGCTGGCAGACGGGGCCGTGACGGTCGCGCTCGACGTGGTCGAGCTCGGCCGATCGAGCGTGACCATGACGCACGAGCTGCGAGTCGACGGTGCCGTCGTCGCCGAGGGCGAGGCGACCCTCGTCAGCCTCGACCCCGACTCCGGCGAGCCCGCGCCGGTCCCGCCGGCGTTCCGCGAGGGGATGGCGTCGTACCATGACCTGTAGCGTCTCGCGAGCGGCGACCGACTCGTCGGTCGGCGGACGGTCCCCCGCCGACACCGTACCTTCTTGCCGCCGCGCGCCGATCGGTCGATCATGGCGATTCGACTCTACGCGCTCGACGGGTGTCCGTGGTGCGAGAAGGCGGCCGACGCGCTCGACGAAGCCGGGATCGAGTACGAGACCGAGTGGGTCGACGCGCTTCACTCCGACCGCGACGAGGTGAAGCGGGTCAGCGGCCAGCGCGGCGTCCCCGTCCTGATCGACGAGGAACGCGGCGTGACGATGGCCGAGAGCGCGAACATCGTGGAGTACGTCGACCGGACCCTCGCATGACCATCTACACCGGACGCGGCGACCAGGGCGATACCGACCTCCGCGACATGAGCCGCGTGTCGAAGTCCAGCCCGCGGATCGAGGCGTACGGGACCGTCGACGAGGCGAACGCGCTGATCGGGACCGTGCGCCCGACCGGGTACGACGACCTCGACGAGCTGCTGGAGACGGTCCAGAACCACCTCCACGTGGTACAGGCCGACCTCGCGAACCCCGATCCGGACCCGGACGACCCGCAGGTCGAGCCCGAGTTGGTCGAAGCGCTCGAAGACCGGATCGACGGCTTCGACGAGGAGCTGGAGCCGCTGACCTCGTTCGTCCTGCCCGGCGGCGGCGAGTCGGGCGCGCGCCTCCACCACGCCCGGACCGTGACCCGCCGCGCCGAGCGACGGGTCGTCGAGCTCGCGCGCTCCGAGGCGATCAACGAGGCGGTGGTCTCCTACCTCAACCGCCTCTCGGATCTGCTGTTCACGCTCGGCCGGGTCGCGAACGCGCGCGACGGCGAGCCCGAGGAGTCGCCGTCGTACTGACGCTCGCGACCACTTTCTCGTGCCGTCCGCAGCGCCGCCCCGAGAGCGGACGCGCCGCGTTCCGAGCGGCCGCACCTTCCTGTCGCCTCGAAAGAGCCACAAAGAATATATCCGTCGGCTTCCAAAGGACAGATATGAGCAAGCACTTCGAAGACGCACGGTACTACCTCGGTCGCGCGGCGGAACACGCGAAGGCGGGCGTAAAAGAGGAGCTGGAGCCCGTCGAGGCTCGCGTGAAAGAGCTCGTCGGCGCCGAAGAGGAGGAGCCGGAGCCCTCGCGGCTGGACCGAATTCAGGACGACCTGAAGAAGCTGGAAGAGCGCGCGGAGGGCGAGGCCCGCGAGGCGGTCGCCTCGGCCCGAGCGCGCGTGAAGGAGTACCGCGGCCACGACGCCGCCGAGGAGTAACGGTTCAATTTTCGGCGGGCTCCGTCCCGACGGTGAGCCGCTCGTCGGCCGGCACCACGGAGTACTCGACCCCCTCCCGCTCGAACAGCGCCCGGACGCGCTCGATCCCCTCCTCGGCGTCGACGTCGTTCGCTCGGTAGTGGCGGATCGGATGGCGGATCCACGACGGCTCCCAGTGCGCGTACACGTCGGTCGTCGAGCGGTCCGGCCCGATGTACAGCGAGAGGTGGAGCTGTGAGTCGCTCCCGAGGGCCCCGTCCGGGTACCGAACCCAGCTGGCGACGGACGTCTCCTCCGGCGTCGCGTAGTCCCGGAACTTCAGCGAGGAGACGAGGTTGCGCACGAAGCCGAGCCGATGCAGCCTCGCCTCGACGATAGTGTACGGGTCGCGGAGCGTGAGCGCGTACTGGTCGCGGGGCGTCTCCCGCTCGGCGTACAGGCCGATCGCCGACAGCGGGAGATGTAACAGGCCCGTGAGGCCCTGCCGGACGCGTTCGAGGAACCGGAGCTTGTGAGTCATAGCCGTATCGTGGGACGCCCGGGGAATGAATCCCCGCGACAAAGTAACGCTTAAGTCCGGAGGTCGGATACCTCGACACGAGCGGGTTGGTGGTCTAGCCAGGTTATGACGGCTCCTTCACACGGAGCAGGTCGGCGGTTCGAATCCGCCCCAACCCATGCACTTTCCTGCGACTCCTTAAGTAGACCACATTTCTCACGTCATGCGATTTCGGGGTGGATCTCCTTTCACTCACATTCGGCCGAGGCGTCCCGGTCTGTCACGCGCAGTGGTTACGATAACGTAGAAATGTGACCAACTGAGTGGCAATAGATCTTTCGAGGATGTCCGCTGAATGCCAGATTCCAATTGAACTGCCTAAGCTTATATTAACTACAACGGGGGACTCAAATTCATTCAGGCGATAAGAGGATGTCTGCTCGCTCCGGTCACCAGAACCACTTTACGTGTGACGGATTATGTCCCGTGCATGTCGTCGTCGGGCCCTCCGAGAGACGTCTACGCTGAGACGCTCGCTGTCTTTGACAAGCGCGATGATCCCACTGAACCCCTCACGACGCCGGAGGTGGCAGACTCCCTCGATGCGGACCGGCGAGTCGTCCATGACCGCCTCGAACAACTGGTCAGCCAGGGCGACCTGGGGGCGAAAGACGTCGGTACCAATACTCAGGTTTGGTGGCGACCGCACTCTGACGGCGCGTCGGGGGTCGGTATCTCGGAAGCGACCGTCCGTCAGCTGTTCGAGAACGTCCCCGACCCTTACCTGATCGTGGAACCGGACGAATACGAGATCGTCGCCGTCAGCGACGCGTACTTGGAGGCGACCATGACCGAACGAGAGGCGATCCTCGGCCAGACGCTGTTCGAGACATTCCCCGCCGACCCCGACGACCCGAGCCCGGAAGGCGTCCCTCGGCTGCAGCGGTCGCTCAACAGGGTCACCGAGCAGCACGTGGAAGACGTCATGCCGGTGACGCACTATCCGGTTCCGGCTCAAGACGCCGCCGATGACAAGTTCGAAGACCGCTGGTGGAGTCCGGTCAACACGCCGCTGTTCGATTCAAACGACGCCCTCTCGTACATCATCCACCACGTCCAGGACGTCACGCCGCTCGTCGACGCGTTCTTGGGGGAGGATGAAATCGACCTGAGCGACGAACTCGACATCGACGCATCCCACCTCACGGCGGACATGCTCCTCCAGACTCGGAGACTCTACGAAGCGCGAGAGGAGGCGTACGAGCGGGAACGACAGCAACAGGCGGTCGCCGACCTCGGGCAGTTCGCCCTCGAGGTCGACGACCTCGATGCCCTTCTCGACGCGGCCGCCCGCAGGCTCTCCGACGCGCTCGACGCCGAGTACTGCGGCGTCTTCGACCTCCACGAGGGCTCTGAAACGCTCTTGATCCGGCAGGGGGTCGGCTGGGACGAGGACGTCTTTGGGGACGTGACGGTGTCGGCCGCTGACGCGGAGTCGCAGGCCGCGTACACCCTAGAGAACGAACATCCCATCGTCGTCGAAGACTTGCCGACCGAACCGCGGTTCAGCGGGCCGGAGTTGCCGACGGACCGCGACGTTCGGAGCTGTATCAGTACGGTCATCGGCTCACCCGATGATCCGTGGGGCATCCTCGGCGTGTACGACTCCGAGACGCAGGCGTTCAGCGAGGACGACGTCTCCTTCGTGGTCAGTGTGGCGAACGTCCTCGCGGAGGCGATCGAGCGAAAACAGTACGAGTCGGAGCTCGAACGGTCGAACGAGCGCCTCGAACAGTTCGCGTACGCCGCCTCACACGATCTCCGGGAACCTCTCCGGATGGTGTCGAGTTACCTCCGGCTCATCGAAGATCGCTACGGTGACGACCTGAACGACGAAGCTCGGGAGTTCCTCGACTCCGCCGTGGGCGGGGCCGAACGGATGCGGGATACGATCGAGGGGCTGCTGCAGTACTCCCGCGTGGAGACAGAGGGAGAGCCGCTGTGTCCGGTTGACCTCGACGACGTGGTCGCGGACGTCTTGCGGGACCTCGAAGTCCAGATCGGCGAGTGCGACGCCGATGTCGAGGTCGGGGAGCTCCCCCGAGTGATGGGGGACGCGAGCCAACTCCGACAGGTCTTCCAGAACTTGCTGTCGAACGGGCTGCGGTACAGCGGAGACCGGCCGCCGCGAGTACGCATCTCGGCCGAGCGGGACGGTCGGGAGTGGGCGGTGTCGGTCGAGGACGAGGGGATCGGAATCGATCCGACGGACCAAGACCGGGTGTTCGAAGTGTTCCAACGGGTAGAACCGCGCGACGACTACGACGGGTCGGGCATCGGGTTGGCGATGTGTAGACGCATCGTCGAACGCCACGGGGGCGACATCTGGGTGGACTCCGAACCCGGTGAGGGCGCGACGTTCTCCTTCACTCTCCCCGGGGTCTCGGGGTCGGAGTGTCGACTCTCGTGACACCCCGCGAGAGGCGATTCCCAGAACGCCACACCACCGAGAGGCGAGGAGTGCGGCGTCCCTACGGCCGACACCTCGATCGGCGCGTGAAGTCGGCGTCGCGGTTCCGAGCCCGCGTTCCGCTCGGGGTTCGCTGATCGGGCCGACGCTCCGGTGGCGGATCGAGGCCTCGCGTGTCAGACGCGGTAGACGTGGCATGAGAGTTATGGGTGGGTCGGCGTGTGCCGCGATGATAGCTGCTGGGATGTGGACTATTGAGCGGTATGTGCCTGAGAATCGCGCCGAGGCGGGTTGTCAAACGGCGTGACGGGCACTCAAACCCGGTCGCTCGAATCCAGCAGCCCCCGCCGGGTCTGCCGGCCTTTTATACCCGTACCCGCTACATCGTCCACCGCGACTCATGGCCCTCGGAGATTCGGTGCGGCTCCTGCGCGACGCGGAGTTCGGGTCGCTGGCCGGCACCGCCTTCGCGCGCAGTCAGGCGTACTCGACGATCCTGATCGCGCTGGCGCTGTACGCGGACCTGTTCGGGACCACCGGGTTCGTCGAGGGCCTGTTCGGCACCGCCTTCGCGGTCGTCCAACTGATCGTCGTGCTCCCCCTCGGGCGCGCGGTCGACACGGGGAACGCGAAGCGGTACCTGCTCGCCGGCTTCCTGATAAACGTCGCCGTCTTCGTGGGGTTCGCCTTCGTGGGCAACCCGGTCCACGTCGTGTTGGTCCGGATGGTGCAGGGGCTCGGGGCGAGCCTGCTCTGGATCACGGGCGCGACGGTCATCGGCGAGATCAGCCCCGACGACGACCAGGGGCTCTGGCTCGGCTCGTACAACCAGTTCGCTTCCGTCTCCTCGCTCGCGGGCGACCTCCTCGGCGGCTACCTCCTGTACGCCTACGGGTTCACCGAGGCGTACGCGGTCCTCTCGCTCATCACGCTCGGCGCGTTCCTGCTGGTGTGGCGCTTCCTCCGCGACGATCCCGGCGGTCAGAAGAGCCCGGAGGAGTCGGGCGGAGTCGAGACGTTCCGGTCGCTGCTCGCGCTCCCGATGCTCCGGTCGCTGGTCGTCTTCCGGTTCACGTTCAGCGTCGGCAAGATGGCCGTGATCATCTTCCTCCCGATATACGCGCGGACCTCGTTCGGCATCTCGGCGTTCGCCATCGGCTGGATCATGGCCGGCGGGAAGGCGACGAAGGCGGTCACGCAGGGGTTCGTCGGCGGGCTCACCGACGAGTACGGCCGCCGCCACGGGTTCGTCGCGCTCGGCGCGCTCCTGTACGGCGTCGGCACCGCGGCCATCCCGCTGGCGGCGTACTTCGACGGGACGGTCGCGCCGGTGACGGTGTCGTACCTCGGCGACTCACAGACGCTCGGCGGCGCATTCTTCGCGCTGTTCGGCGCGTACTCGCTGCTCGGGATCGCCGACTCGATCCGGCTGCCCGCGAGCATGTCTCTGTTCGTCGACGAGGGCGAGCGTCGCGAGTCGGTCGCGAGCGCCATGTCGCTGCGCTCCATCTCTTGGAAGGTGGGACAGGTCGTCGGTCCGGTCATCGTCGGGACGACGATGGACTTCACCACGACGGAGACCGGATTCCTGCTCGCGGCCGGGTTCATCTGCTTCGCCACGGCGCTGTTCGTCCTCCAGTCGCGCCGCGCCGCGGCGACCGGGGTTCCGGCGGGTCGGACCGCCGACTGACCGACGCGGCCGCGGCGTCGGCCGCGTGGTCCGCGCACGTCCCGTGGCCCGCGCACGTCCCGTGGCCCGTGTACGCCGCGTGATTTTACGTCGCTTCGGCGGCAAGCGGCCAACCGATGTCGCCGTACGCGACCCACATCGACGGACTCGTGCACGAACCGACGCAGACCGAGGGCGACGGCGTCGACCTGACCGTCGCCGAGGTCTACGAGATAACCGGGCCGGGACGCGTCGACTTCGGCGGGGGCGAGCTCGAGGCCGCGAGCGCCGAGCCGCACGAGCGGGAGAAGCGCGACCCCGAAGACGAGTACGAGTGGTGGTCGCTCGACCCGGGCACGTACCTTATCGAGCATAACGAGTCGATCGCCGGGAACGACCTTCGGTTCGCGGTCCAGACGCGGGACGCGCTGCTGGAGCGGGGCGCCTTCCACCCGACGCTCCGCGTCACGGAACTCTCGCGGGTCCCGCTATCGGTCGGCGGCGCCGGGATCCGGATCAAGGAGAACGCCCGCGTCTCGACCGTCCTCGACGCCGACCCGGCGTGAGCCGTCCGCGCCGGGATTGGCGGCTCGGTTCGCCTCGCGCCGCCGTCAGACCTTAGCCCGCCGCGCCCCCGGGATCGGTCATGGACTCGCACGCCGGGTTCCACTCGCTCCGCGAGGAGACCGACGCGTCGGTTCCGGTGCGCGGCGACCTGCCCAAGTGGCTCCGGGGGAGCCTGATCCGGAACGGCCCCGGGGCGTTCTCCTTCCCGGGCGGGAGCGAGGTGGACCACTGGTTCGACGGGCTGGCGATGCTGTACCGATTCACCTTCGACCCGGGCGACGACGCCGGTTCGGTCGCCGGGGGCGACGGCGGCGCCGTCCACTACCGCAACCGCTTCCTCCGGACCGACGCGTACGAGGCGGCGACGAGCGGCGAGTTCGAGGGCGGGTTCGCCACGGGCGAGACGACCCTCCGCTCGCGGCTGGCGACGTTTCTCACGGAGCCGTACGACAACACGAACATCATCGCCGAGCGCGTCGGCGACGCGTACGTCGCGCTGACCGAGTCGCCGAGGGGGGTCGGGTTCGATCCGGACACGCTCGAAACGACGGGTGCCGTCGACCGCGACGGCGACGCGCCGAGCGGACAGCTCTCGTGCGCCCACTTCAAGCGCGACCCGGCGACCGGCGCGCTCGTCACCGTCGACACCGAGTTCGGTCGGACCAGCCGGTACCACGTCACCGCGTGGACCGTCGACGGCGATCGGCGCCACGTCGGGAGCGTCGAGACCGACCGTCCGGCGTACATGCACAGCTTCGCGCTCACGCCACGGTACGTCGTGTTGACGGAGTTCCCGCTTCGGCTCGACCCGCGCCGGTTCCTGAAGCCCGGCCGACAGCCGCCGTTCATCGAGCAGTTCGAGTGGGAACCCGAGCGCGGGACGCGGATCGTCGTGCTCGACCGGACGACGGGGGCGGTCGTCGCGGAGCCGACCGCGGACCCGCTCTTCGGCTTCCACCACGTCAACGCCTTCGAGCGGGAGGGCGGGGACGAGGTCGTCTTCGACCTGGAGACGGTCCCGGACGCGGCCGCCATCGACTCGTTATACCTGGAGAACGTCCGCGCCGGCGAGATGGACGCCATCGCGGGTCGGATCGAGCGGTTCACCGTCGACCTCGGGTCCGACACCCGTACGGGGAGGTACGGCGGCGGTTCCGACGCCGACGTGGCTCGCGAGACCCTCTCCGCCGAGGGGAGCGCGCTGCCGACGTGTTCGCCCGCGCGGTGGTGTCGCGAGCATCGGTACGTCTACGCGATGGGCATGGACGCCCCGGTCACCGAGTGGGCGCGCCGGGTCCTGAAGCTGGACGCCGAGACGGGAACCGTCCGGACCTTCGACTCGGGCGGCGACTACTTCGGCGAGCCGATATTCGTGCCGGCCCCCGACGGAGAGAGCGAGGAAGACGGGGTCGTGCTCACGGTGGCGCTCGACGTCGACGCCGACCGGTCGCGTCTGCTCGTCCTCGACGGCGAGACGCTCGCGGAGCGCGCCCGGGCGACGCTGCCGCACGCGGTCCCCTTCGACTTCCACGGTCGGTACTTCCCGGAACTCCGGGCGGCCCACGGCGAATAAGCCCCGTCCGGACGGACGCTCGCGGTCGGTTCGACGGCGGGTCGCGACCGCCTCGACCGCGGCCGTCTCGGTATCTCTCAATACCGTTCTATCGCCGTATGTCGGCCTCATAGTTCGTTTTATGGGCGCTGCTCGGTACGAATGTTCCATGGGAGCGACCGACGGCGTTCGGCGGCGGTGCAGGGTAGCGGCGGAACCGAACGGCGACGGCGCGGTGACGCTGTACGGTGCCGACGGGCGAACATACCAGGTCATCGACGCGAGCGACGCGGTTCGCGGTCGGCTGCGAGAACTGCGCCTCGGAGACGCCGTCACGGCCGTCCTCGAACCGGTCCGCTGCCGCGGCGACGGCTGGCGGCTCCTTCGGCTCGACGGCGAGGCCCCGCGAACCCGGGCCTCCGAGGGACCGGCGTCCGCCCCGGAAGGGCGGTTCGCCGCGCGACAGGAGCCCTGACCCGGCACGCTCGGAGGCGACCGCCCGCCCGGCGTCCCGCCGTCGCCGGCGAGTCCGCCGGGCGCACGATTTTTATCCGAGGACCCGTAGCGCGGGTATGACTCGCACGGCAGTCGTCGCCGGCGTCGGTCCGGGGCTCGGGGAGTCACTCGCGCGGAAGTTCGCGGCGGAGGGCTGTCGAGTCGCCCTGTTCGCTCGATCGACCGAGTTCATCGAGGAGCTCGCGGCCGACCTCCCCGACCCCGGCGAAGGGCTGGCGGTCACGACCGACCTGACCGACGTCGAGGCGATCCGAGACGGCTTCGAGGCGGTTCGCGAGGCGTTCGGTCCGGTGGACGCCCTCGTCAACAACGCGAGCGCCGCGTCGTGGACCGGGCTCATGGACGCGAGCGTCGAGGGGTTCGAGGAGTCGTGGGCGGTCAACGGCCGCGGCGCGTTCGTCTGCTCGCAGGAGGCGGTCGACGACATGCTCGGGGCCGGCGGCGGCACGGTGGTCTTCACCGGCGCGACGTCGGCGGTGCGCGGTCGCGGCGGCGCGATCGGGTTCACGGCCGCGAAGTTCGCCGCCCGCGGGATGGCGATGGACATCGCCCAGGAGTTCGGCGGCGAGGGCGTCCACGTCGCGCACGTCGTGATCGACGGGCAGATCGACTCGCCGGGGGACCGCGATCGTCACCCCGATCGCGGCGACGAGACGTTTCTCGACCCAGACGAACTGGCCGAGACGTACTGGCACTTGGTCGAGCGGGACGACGTCGGCACGCAGCCGTTCGAGGTCCACGTCACGAACGGACCGAACCCGTCGGAGTTCATCTGAGACCCGGTCGACGGCGTCCCGTCGCGGCTCCGGCCCGCTCGCGGCCTCGGACGCCCGGTGGCGGTCGGTCCGCGGTCGCGTCTCGGACGCCACCTCGGCCTCGTACCGACCGACGGGTGCGCGTCAGTTTCTTTTGATGCCCCGTTGGGGGCTCCATACTAATTTATGAGTCGGAACTCCACCTGAAGCCATGAGCGACACCGTCGACGACGAGATCGTCCACCGGGAGTTGGAGACGGACAGGCAGGAGCCCGTCGCACAGATCGTAGAGGTGGTGGCCGAACTGGAGGGGGACCGCCAAGACGACCTGACGCCCGGGTACAAGCAGGTCGATCACATCCTCCAGCACGTGTTCTCCGATCCCCCGGTCCCGGAGGCCCAAGTCAAGATCACGTTCAGCTACGAGGGGTACCGCATCACGGTCGAACAGTACGGAAAGGCGCAGTTCGTCAAACTGTGACCCTCGCGTCACTGCCCGGAACGTGCATCGAGAGAGGGCGGTCGTCCGTCGTGGGACGCGGCCGGGTCCGGCCGCTCAGAAGGTGATGATCTCGTAGTCGTCGTCGACGAGCGAGCGGACGCTCGGGTGGCCGTCGTAGTCGTCGAGCGTGACGAGGCCGGCGTCGGCGACGGCGTCCTCGACGCCGAACGCGCCGGAACAGTAGTCACACACCGCGGCGTCGTCGCGGACCGCCCGATACAGCTCGTGGTAGTCGCTCTCCTCGTCCTCCAGCTCCGGGATCCACTGGGTCCCGGCGCCGTCGAAGATGAGCTCGACCTCGTCGCCCTCGGTCTCGGCGAACTCCTTCGCGGCCTCGAGCGCGTTCGCGAGGCGGCCGTAGTCGGCGTGCGATTCGTTGCCGGCGAGAATCACGATTGCTGCTTTTGCCATCGTGTCCGCTGATAACTGACACCCGTACAAAACCCACCCGCGGGTGTGTGTCCGGAACGCCGACTCGGCATGCGATGGCATGTCATCCGCCGGGGAGCGGGCTCCGGGACCGAGCGCCTCACGGGCAGTCGCTCTGGTCGAACGAGCGCGGGTCGGGCCCCTGATCGACCCGGCGCACCGTTCCCGCGTCGAGGTCGACCGCGGCGGCGACCCCGCCGTACCCGTGCGTCTCGTCGTGCCCTCGGACGACGACGCAGGTCGCGCCGTCCGGGACCGCGATCGTCTCCGACCGCGTGAACGGCTGTTCGGAGTGCGCGTGGAGGAGTTCCCGCCGGCCGAGCCGCGAGCCGTCGAGGCGCTCGACCTGCCACCAGTTCGCGTACCCGTCCTCCCCCTCGTCGTCGTGGTGGAGCGTCACGTCGAACGCGTACCCCGCGTCGACCGGCTCCACGGCGACGTCGACGACGTTCGCCTCCCGGAGATCGAGGTCGGCGTCGGTCGACCCCGATCCGGCGTCCGAGTCGGTTCCGTCCGCGGGCTCCGGTCCCGCGTCGTCCGCGCAGCCGGCGAGCGCGGTCAGCGAGACGCCCGCGGCGTGGGCCGTCACGAACCGACGGCGGGAGAGGGTCGAAGGGGCGGTCATGTGGCCCGGTTCGACGGGGAGCCGCAATACGTCTTCGGCCGCGTCGGCGGCCGGTGCGGGAGAGGACGGGGGGCGATTGCCCTCGTCACGGCGATCAGATCGCGTTCCTGAGGGCGCGCTGCGCCCGGTAGAGCGTGTACGCGACGGAGAGACCGACGAGGACGACCGCCGCGCCGGCGACGGCGAGCACCGGGCCAGACGCCGGCGGCCTCAGTTCGTCGCCCGAGCCGCAGTTCCCGCAGCCGTCGTCGCCGCAGTTCCCGCAGCCGGGCGCGTCCGTCGAGCCGTCGTCCGTCGAGGCGGACCCCGAGTCGTCGTTCGTCGGGGCAGCGCCGGAACCGGCGTCAGCGGGGGATTCAGTCCGCGTTCCGTCCGCAGCGCCCGCGGCGTCGACCGGTCCGGCGGTCACGTCGACCGAGCCGTCGGCCTCGCCGATCGATCCGTCGGCCTCGCCGACTGATCCGTCGAACTCGTCGAACAGGTGCGGCGCGTGCGATCGGAGGGCCTCCAGCCCCGCCTCGATCTCCTCGCGGTCCTCGTGACCGACCGCGAACTCGGCGAGGTCGTCGACCACGGCTCGCGCGCGCTCCGGGCGGTCCGTCTCCACGTAGCTGCGGGCCGCGTCGAACATCGCCCGCCCGAGCCAGTGTTCGAACACCGGATTGTCGTACCGCCGTTCGAGCGCCTCGAGGCGTTCGATCTTCGCCTCGCCCGCCTCCACGTCGCCGTCGAAGAAGGACGCCCGCGAGGAGAAGAACGTCGCCACCGCCGCCCACGTGGCACTCGACGGGGTCGAGAGCCGCTCGTGGTGTTCGACCGTCTCGGTCGCCCAGTGCTCCGTCCGCCCGAGGTCGGCCGCCTCGAAGCCGGCGCGCGCGGCGTTCGCCGTCGCGACCGGGAGCCAGCGGACGATCGACTCCTCCTGTGCCGGGTACCGGTCGGCGAGCGCCTCGATCCGGCCGATCCGCTCCTCGATCGCGTCCACGTCCGTCCGCTCGGCGTCGGCGTTCGTCCGCCCGGCGAGGACGCCGGCCAGCCCCGCGGCGACCTCCCCGTCCGGGTGGGCCCGGAACAGCTCCTCCGCGCGGGCGACGCGGTCGCCTCCCGCGTCGCGCTCGGCCGAAGCGGCCTCCGGATCCGCGCCGCCTCCGAGATCTGCGTCGCCTCCGCGATCCGCGTCGAGGTACAGCTCCGCGTGAGCGTACGCCCGTAGCAGCGAGGCGGCGACGTCCGGCTCGGAGTGGGCGTCGTAGATCGCTTCGAGACGGTCTACCAGCGGTCCGATCCGGTCGCGGCGGTCGGCCTTTCCGTTCGCGTGGATCGCCTCGGCAGTCGCCCGGGCCAGCGGCGCCGCGATCGCCGGCTCGGGGCGGCGGCCGTACAGCTCCTCGATCCGATCTCGGTACGCCTCGATCCGGTCCGGGTCGATCGCGGTCTCGTAGAGGTCGTCGCGGCCCCGCACGCTCGTCGCGTTCGCGAGGGCGTTCGCGAGGTGGAGTTCGACGTCGTCTCCGTCGCCGCCACGCAGTCGGTCCAGCCGCGAGATCGTCTCGGCCTCCGCGTCGAATTCCCCGCGCTCGCCGTAGGCGTCTGCGAGCGCGACTAGGGCGTCGGTCAGCCGCGCGCGGTCGTCGGCGTCCCTCTCGGCCGGCGCCGTCGCGTCGATTGCCTCGACGCGTCGCTCGAGTTCGCCGACCGACCGCGTGTCGCTAGATACCATGTGTGTTGGTTCGTTGTTGCCACGAGCCGACGTAAACGCTCGCCTTCGAACGAGACGTCCGCGGTGCTCGGGGGAAGCGCTCGGCGATACCGCTCAGTGCTGATGCCGGTGGTCGCGTCCGCCGCCGCGCGAGAACTGCCCCGAGAAGGCCCGATCGACGACCTCGGAGAGCGCGGGGTGGACGTGGACCGCGTCGCGGATGTCCGCGACGGTCCCCGAACCGGCCGTCATCGCGACGACGACCTCCTCGATCAGGTTCGACGCCTCGGGGCCGACGATGTGACACCCCTCGATGTTCCCGTCGAGGTCGATGAGGGCCTTCACGAACCCCTCGGCCTGCATCGCGCTCCCGCGAGCGGTGTCGCCGTAGGCGTAGGTGCGGGTGGCGTACTCGGCGTCGGCCTCGCGGAGGTCGGCTTCGCGCGCGCCGACCCCCGCCACTTCGGGCGAGGCGAACACGGCGAACGGCATCGCCGAGTAGTCGACCGGCTCCGGCTCGTCGCCGAGCAGGTTTCGGATGACCGCCTTCGCCTCGTGGTTCGCGCTGTGTTTGAGCAGGTACTCGCCGACCACGTCGCCGAGCGCCCACACCCCCTCGGCGTCAGTCCGGAGGTACTCGTCCGTCTCGACGAAGCCGGCGGCGTCGGTCTCCACCCCGGTCGCGTCGAGGTTCAGCGCGTCGGTGTTCGGCCGCCGGCCCGCGGCGACGAGCAGCGCGTCGCCCGCGACGGTCACGTCTTCCGCCTCCTCCGGCGCGCCGACGGTCTCGCCGCCCGCGCGGACAGAGTCGGCCTCGGGATACGCCCGGGCCTCGACCGTCACCTCCCCGTCGGCCTCGTCGGCCGCGATGGCCTCGTAGCCGGCGTACACGTCGAACCGGTCGGCGTAGCGGTCGGTGAACGCCTCTCCGACCTCGGCGTCAGCCTCCGGGAGCAGGTGTTCCCGGCGGCCGACGATCGTCACGTCGCTGCCGAACGTCCCGAAGAAGTGGCCGAGTTCGGCGGCGATGTACCCGCCGCCGACGATCACGAGGCGGTCCGGCGGCGACTCCAGTCGGAGCGCCTCCGTGCTCGTGAGGTAGTCCACGTCGTCGATCCCGTCTATCGGCGGGATCGAGGGGCGCGTTCCCGTGGCGACGAGGACGGTGTCGGCGCGGAGCGCGGCCCCCTCGTCGTCGCCGTCGCCGATCTCGACGGTGCGGTCGTCGACGAACCGCCCGGTCCCCGAGAAGAGGTCGTGGGCGTCCGATGAGGCGAGCCCCCGCCGGATCGAGTCGGCGCTCTCGGCGACGTCCTCGTTCACTTTCCGGACGATCTCCGCGAAATCGACGCCGGTGACCTCGGCGTCGATATCGAACGCCCCGGCGCCCTCGATCGTCTCCATCACATCGGCGTGATAGAGGAGCCGCTTCGACGGGATACAGCCGCGGTTGAGACACGTCCCCCCGAGCCGCCCCTCCTCGACGACCGCGACCGAGTTCCCCCGGCCGGCCATCGCGTTCGCCACGTCCAGTCCCGACCCGGACCCGATCACGATGAAGTCGAACTCCTGCATGGAGCGCTCGACGACGGCCACCCTCATCAAGGCCCGTCCGCGGTGGCGCGCCCGGCACACGACCGCGGCGACGACCGGCCGCGTCGGCAGGGGGAAGTCCGCGTCGGCGGAGCTCAGTACGCTTCGGCGGGGCTCAGTCCGCCTCGCCGTCGCTCCCGTCGCGGAAGGCGTCCAGCGCGAGCGACCAGTCGTACTCGCGGTATCGGATCCGCGAGACCGCGTCCGGATCGACGACGCCGTACTCGCGCAGGATCCGTCGGATCCCGCTCCCGCCGCCGAAGTCGCCCCGGTACCAGAGGAGGAGCCGCGGCACGTAGGCGGTCCCGCCCTCGACGACGGTCTCGTCTCGGAGGTAGCTCTCGGCGGCCGCGTCGAGGTCCTCGTCCACCGTCTCGGCATCGTACCCGTAGACGGCCGGGCACGAGGCGGCGCCGCAGTTGAGCGCGAAGTGGACCCGGAAGTCGGGCTCGTCGACTCGGTGGCGGCGGACGAACGCGGAGGCGAACGGGTTCGGGACGTACCCCAGCCCGTACTTCCACTGCGAGCCGCGGAGAATCCCGTGTTCGATCGCGTCGAGGCTCAGGTTCTCGCCCGCGACCGCGACGACCGGCTCCGAGAAGAAGCGGCGCCGGTCCTCGAACCGCGACGGGTCCGACAGCAGCGCGTCGCCGGCCGCGGCGTTGTAGACGTTCAGCCAGAACGCGAGCCGCTCGTCGGGACCGAGCGCGTCCAAGTCGGCCGGGTCGGTCCCGGCGAGACGGTCGCGCGCCGCTTCGCGCTCCTGCTCGCGCTCCTCGCCCGCCCGCATCGCGCGGAGGAAGCGGCGCGAGACCGCCACGAGGCCGACGTCGGACGCGGGAGGCGAGGCGGACGCGGGCGTGGGCTCCGAGGCCGTCATAGCCCGATCTATCGGCCCGCGAACGAGTATCCCCCGCGGTTGGGCGCGCCGCGTGTCAGACCGACCGGCCGTTATGCGTCGGTACCACGTACCCCACGCATGAGCGACACGGCAACCCCCGCCGAGCGCGTGCCCGACTTCGAACTGCCGAACGTCGCGACCGGCCCGGACCCCTTCTCGCTCTCCGCGGTCGCCGGCGACCCCGACGTCGACGCCGTGGTCCTCCTTTTCCAGCGGGACTACCACTGCGGCAACTGCCGGAACCAGGTGCAGGCGATCGCCGAGCGGTACGACGAGTTCGCGGCGCTGAACGCGACGGTCGCCTCGGTCCTCCCGGAACCCGTCGACCGCGCCCGCGAGTGGCAGGCGTCGTACGACCTCCCGTTCGCCCTGCTCGCTGACCCCGACACCGACGTGAGCGACGCGTACGACCAGCCGGTCCGGTTCGGGATCCTGGGATCGCTCCACGACCTCGTCGGGCGGATGCCGGTCGCGACGGTCCTCGACGTCCGGTCCGGCGAGCCGATCGTCGCGTACACCTACGAGGGGCGGATGCCCGCCGACCGCCCGGAGCCCGACGACCTGCTCGACGAGGTCCGCGCGCTGCGAGCCGACTGACGGATGGGCGACCCGGGTCGCCGCGCCGTGCTCGTCGCGCTGTGGCGCATGTCGCGTCCGGCGCAGCTCGCGCTCATCGCGCTCGTGTACGCCCTCGGCGTCGCGATGGCGCTGGGCCGGGGCGGGACCGCCGACCCCCGAGCGGTCGGCCTCGGCCTCGCCGCGCTCCTGCCGGTCGCCGCGAGCGTCCACTACGCGAACGAGTACGCGGATGTCGACACCGACGCTCGCACCGAGAGGACGCCGTTCTCCGGCGGGAGCGGCGCCCTCGTCGAGAGCGACCTCTCTCCGCGCCTCGCGCTGCGCGCCGCGGCCGCGTCCGGGGTCGCGGGCGTCGGACTCCTCGCCGTCAGCGCGAGCCCGCTCGGCTCGCGCGCCCTGTCGCCGGTCTCGGTCGCGTTCTTGGGCGGGGTCCTCGTCGTCGGGTGGCAGTACTCGGTCGGCCCGCTGCGGCTCGCTTGGAACGGGCTCGGCGAGGTCACGAACGCGGCGCTCGGCGGGGTCGCGCTGCCGCTGTACGGGGTCGCGGTCGTCACCGGCGACGTCGCGCCCGGCGCCGCGCTGGCGACGGTCCCGTTCGCGCTCGTCGTGTTCGTGAACCTGTTGGAGACGCAGTGGCCCGACCGTCGGGCGGACGCCGCGGTCGGGAAGCGCACCCTCGCGACGCGCTGGTCGGCGGGGCGGCTCCGGGCCGCCTACGCCGCCGGGAGCCTCGCCGCGGCCGGGAGCGCGGTCGTCCTCGCGGGGCGAGTCCTGCCGCCGCCCGTCGCCGTCGGGACCCTCGCGCCGATGGTCGGGCTCGCTCCCGGCACGCACCGGTTCACGCGTCGGGAGGAACCGCTCCCCGCCGTGGCGACGATGGTGGCCGTCGCCGTCGGGACGACGCTGGGCTGGGCGGTCGTCGCCGGCCTCCCCTGATCGATCCCCCGTCGGCGACGGCCCTCGCTGCGGTCGGTTTGGGTCGTCGTTTCGAAATTTTTATTCCTCGGTTGGCGCAGGGTCTAAGCGGTCATGTCAACCAACCAGCCCTCCACGGCCCTCACGTCGCGGCAGCAGCTCGCCGTCGTCGTGGTGGCCGCGGCGGTGGTCGGCGCCGTGCTCGCGCCCAGCGTGTACGCGGCGACCAACGACCCAGAAGACACCGTCGCCGTCGTCGAGATCGAAGGGCCCGTTAACACGGCCCTCGCGGACGACGTCGAGAGCGAACTCGCCGACATCCGCGCCAACGACTCCGTCGGCGCGGTGGTGCTCAAGCTCGACACGCCGGGCGGCGCCCCCGTCGCCTCCGAGCGGATGTACAAGGCGGTCCAGCGGACGAGCGAACAGATGACCGTCATCGCGAGCGTGCAGTCGATCAGCGCCTCCGGCGGCTACTACGCCATGGCGCCCGCGGACGAGATCTACGTCCTCCCGACGTCGACCGTCGGCAGCATCGGTCTGAACGCCCCCGCGCCGCGGACGACCGCGCCGGTCCAGGGGCCGAGCGGTCCCGACAAGGCCGGCGGCAACGCGATCCAGACGTGGGCCGAGCAGGAGACGCTCGCCGACACGTTCGTCGACGCGATGATGGCCGAGCGCGGCGACGAGTTCCAGATGCCGCGCGAGGAGGTCGCGCAGGCGGACGTGTACCTCGGCACCGAGGCGGTCGACAACGGCTTCGCCGACGAGATCGGCTCGCTCAACGAGGCGATCCACGCCGCCGCGACCGCGGAGAACATGGGCGAGTACCGGGTCGACACCCGCGAGACCGGGCCCGACTTCGGCTTCCCGATCCTGCTCCGCACCGACACCCAAGTCGTCGCGGTGTACGCGAACGACCCGGGCTACGGTGAGGTCGAGCCGATGGGCCTCTCGTACGTCCACCGCCCGGCCGTCCCGCACGTCGACACGGTCGAGCGCTTCTCCGAGAGCGACCTCGCCGTCGACCGCGGCGGCTCGGCGACCCGCGCGGGCGGGACGAGCAACGAGACGGCGCGGCTAACCGGAGGTGTCGGCGCGTGAGCGACGCCACCAAGCTGGCGGTCGCCTTCGCGGTGACGCTCGCGGCGATCACCGGTGGTGCGGCGCTCGCGGGCTACGTCACCGCCGACGGCGTCGCTCCGTCGCCCGAGATACAGAACGAGCACTACCTCGAAGACGACCTGGTCGCGAACGACACGCCGGGGCAGGCGAACGTCGAGATGGAGTCCACGGCGCGGTCGCAGACGGTGCTCGTCGACCCCGGCGTCGAGCCGCGGGGCTCCGTGCCCGCGACCCCGTTCGCGCTGCTCGGCTTCGGCGGCCCGGACGTCGCCGACCGCGACGTTCGGCCGCTGGCGAACGCGCTCATCGAGAACGGCCACGAGGTCGACGTCTACGTGCCGGATCCGGAGCAGCAGCGGCGCGCCGCCGGTCCGGCCGGCACGCGGGGACCGACCCAGCTCGGCGAGCGGCTCGCCGAGGCCGACGCGTTCGTGACGTTCCGGACCGACTACGACGAGGCGGAGCTCGACGAGATCGAGTCGTTCGTCGAGTCGGGCGGCCACGTGATCCTGGCGACCGAGCCCGACGCGGCGTTCGACCAGCCCGGCGCGGTCGGACTCGACGCGACGCTCGGCGTCACGACCGAGCCCGGCTACGTGTACAACATGGCGGAGAACGACCTGAACTACCAGCGCGTCTACGCGGAACCGACCGGCG
>NZ_NHPF01000029.1:0-57009 GCF_002252925.1 Halorubrum sp. Ea8 | reverse complement strand
GGGTGTTCGGCTCGCAGGTCGCCATGACCCTCCGTCGGCTCGCGCGGACCTGCGAGCCGAACACCCCGCGGTAGCTGTGGACCTCGTCGATCACGACGTACTCCAGCGACGAGAAGAACCACTCCCACAGCCGCCCGGCGTACGGCAGTAGCGCGTAGTGGAGCATGTCCGGATTCGAGAGCAGGACGGTCGGCTCGCGGTCGCGCACGTCCCGCTTCTCCGACCGGGAGAGCCGGCCCGTGTACGACGCGACGGAGACCCCGCTCCCGAAGCCGAGCCCGTGCGCGAGGTCGCTCAGGCTCTCCTCTTGGTCCGCGATCAGGGCGTTCTGGGGGCCGACGTAGAGGGTCCGTCCCCCGTGGTCCATCGCGGCCTCGAACGCGGGGACGGTGTACGCGAGCGACTTCCCGCTCGCGGTCTCGGTGGCGAGCACGACGTCGTCGCCGTCGCGGACCGCCTCGATCGCGTCGGTCTGGTGGCGGTAGAGGCGGTCGATCCCCTGCTTCGAGAGCGCGTCGGCCATCCGGGGCGAGAGGTCGACGTCGCCGAAGGCGGGCTCGCGGGCGGGGAGCCGGCGGTGCTCCGCGATCTGTCCCTCGTAGAACGGTCGGTTCCGCAGCCACTCGATGGCGTCCTCCACGGCTATCGGTTCCTGGGGACGGCCGGGCCTAACGGTTGCGGTGGCGGGGGTCGCCGAGGCGACCGGCGGCGCGGGGTCCGTCCGGCACTCGACGGGTCGGTCGCCAGCGCCGCGTCCGCGTCAGTCGTCGGCCGGGGTCGGAGAGCGACCCGCGGCCGACGGCGGCTCCGCGGCCGGCGTCGCGGGGCCCTCACGCGCGAGCGGCGGCCAGCGCACCTCTCTCGCGATCGGGTCGTTCAGGTCGAGTTCCATCCGGAGGTCGCCGCGGCGCTCGGCGAGTTCGAACCCGACCGTCCGGTAGACGCGACGCGCGACGCGGTTCCCGCTCTCGACGTGGAGTTCGAGCCCGTCGCGACCCCCGGCGGCGGCGTCGGCGATCACGTGCCGGCAGAGCTCGGTGCCGACGCCCCGTCCCTGCATAGTCGGGTGGACGAAGACGGCGAGCTCCGGACGCGCCGCGTCCGTCGGCGTGTACATCGCGTGACCGAACAGCTCGCCGTCGCGCTCGGCGACCACGTTGCTCCCCTCGCGCAGCATCGACTCGATCCACTCCGCCCGGCGGTCCCGCGTCACCGGGGGGAGCCCCTGCGCGCGGTCCGCGGTCTCGAACCCCTCGTACATCTCGGCGAGCGGCGCGGCGTCCTCCGTGACGGCCGGCCGGATCGTCCACCGGGCGCCCTCTTTGTCCACGAACCGCGGACACCGCGGCGGGCAGTGGACCGTGCCCTCGCACTCGCTCGCGTCCCACCCCTCGCAGGCGACGGCGTCGTCGTGGCTCATAGTTGCGTCTCGGACCGCCCGCCAGTTATATCGTGATAGCTACTCCCACGGCGTGGGAACGGTCAGGGACTCGCCACCGGGAGCATGCGGCCCACGCTCGACCCCGGCCCGCCGTCGTCACTCCCGGATCAGGACGATCCCGTCGCGGAACACGGAGTGGTTCGGGATCACGTGGTCCTCCCCGTCCGCCTCGATGTGGGTGACGAACAGGTCGACCTCCTGGACGATGCCGCGCTCGCCGGCGACTTTCACCTCGTCGCCGACGCCGTAGGGCTGCCGGAGGAGGAGGAACACCCCGGCGGCCGCGCTCGCGACGAGGTCCTTCGTCGCCAGCGCGGCGAACAGCACGACCGCGAACGCGTACGCGGCGAGCAGCACGACCAGCGCGAGCGTCTGCACGCCCACCTGTCCGAGCGCGACCAGCGCGGCGACGTACACGACGCTGTACTTGACGAGCGGGGGCAACACGCCGAGTTCCGGGAGCTTGACTCCGCGGAGCCGCTCGGCGACGAGCAGCTCCGCCTTGTCGCCGACGACGACGCCGACGATCATGACGACCGCGGCGACGAAGAGGCGCGGGAGGAAGGAGGCGACCGAGGACCAGAACCGGTCGAGGTAGTTGACCTCGGCGACGGTGAGGGCGACGATGACGGCGACGGCGACGATGAAGTAGCTGGACAGCTGCGCTAAGATCCGCACCGTCGACGTGTTGAACTCGCGGACGGTTCGCTCGAACGCGGTCCCCTCGATCGCCTCCGGCACGCCGGCGCGGGTCAGCAGCCGGCGGTTGATCACCCCGACGACGTACGCCAGGATCAGCCCGACGACGAGCACGAAGAGGGCGAGCCACACCCGTTCGGGGACCGTCGTCACGAACTCGCTCAGCGCGTTCGGTACCGCGAGCATGGGTGGTCAGTACTCCTCCGGATCGATCTCCAAGACGAGTTCGCCCGCCTTGAACGCACGGACGAGCCCGTCCGACTCCGAGAGCACGATCGCGGTCGCGTTCGTGTCCCGAGTGATCGCGCCGCCGGCCATGTGGCGCGCGCCGAGCCCCTTCGGGATGTCGACGCCCTCCGCGCCCGGCTCGAGGTAGCGGTAGGCGGAGACGATCTTCCCGGAGTCCGAGACGACGAACGCGCCGTCCAGTCGGGAGAACTCCTTGAGCATCACGTTCACGATGGGGTCGCCGACGTGGACGTGCGACTTCTCGAACGGGTTGTACGACAGCGGGCGGGACTTGTTCATCACCTTCCCCGCGTCGCCGACGACGAACAGCGCGCCCACCGGCTTCCCCTTCTGCCCCTTCTGTCCGAGCTCGATCGCGACTTCGAACACGTCGCGGATGACGCTCGGCTCGGCACGGGAGTTGACGAACAGGTCGTAGATCCCCGTGTGGACCGTCTCGTCGACGGTGACGCGGATCACCGCGTCCGACCCCCCGTCGAAGACCGACGCGATGCAGACCACCTCGTCGCCCTCGGAGACGAGGTCGGCGTCCATCGCGCCCTCGATCCCGAACCGGACCCGGTCTTTCACGTTGTCGAACGGGAGGGGGAGCTCGACGAACGTGTCGGCGTCGACGTCGTTGTCGGGGGCGACGACGACGATATCCGTGTCGCCGTCCTCAAACCGGTCGTGAAACGAACTCGTCGGCGAGAACAGGAGCACCGCGTCCGCGTCCTCGACGAGATCGGACAGGTGGTCGGTGAGCGAGGCCATTGCCCGTTTCGACTCCCGGACGACGTATAGTCGTTGTGTCACCGTCGTCCATCCGTCTGACACGTTACCGGCTCACGAGACGCGCGTGACGCGACGCCCGCGGCGGACTCGCCTCGCGCCGCGCGACTTTTCTCCCCGCGGCGCCACCTGTCGGACGAACATGGCGACCCGCGACGCGCTCTGGGCCTACCGCGACCGGTTCGGCGACGCCTTCGGGCGGACCTACTTCCGTCGGTTCGGGCCGGGCGTGGCTTCCAGCGTCGGCATCGGCACCTACCTCGGCGAGCCCACCCCCGCCGTCGACGACGCCTCCCGCGAGGCGATCGGGCTCGCGCTCCGCTCCGGGGTGAACCACGTCGACACCGCGGTCAACTACCGGTGCGGGCGAGCCGAGCGCGTCGTCGGGGAGGCGGTCCGGGAGTCGCCGATCGACCGCGACGCGGTCGTCGTCGCGACGAAGGGCGGATTCCTCCCGTTCGACGGCGAGCGCCCCGACGACCCCGCGGCGTACGTCCGCGACCGCTTTCTCGCCGAGGGGGTGGTCGACGCCGAGGCGCTCGCGAACGGCGCGCACGCGATGGCGCCCGAGTACTTGGAGTGGTCGCTCGACCGCTCGCTCGACCGGCTCGGGTTCGACGCGGTCGACCTCTTCTACGTCCACAACCCCGAGACCCAGCTCGCGGCTCGCTCCCGCGAGGCGGTGTACGACCGCTTGGAGGCCGCCTTCGAGGCGCTGGAGCGCCGGCGAGCGGCCGGGGACGTCGGCGCCTACGGCGTCGCCACGTGGGACGCATTCCGCGTCCCCGAAGAGCACGAGCGGTACCTCTCGCTCGCCGAGGTCCTCGCGCGGGCCGAGGCCGCCGGCGAGGCGGTCGGCCCCGACGACGACCACGGGTTCGAGGCGGTCCAGCTCCCGTTCAACGTCGCGATGGCGGACGCGTTCACGCGGCGGACCCAGCGCCCGCCGGGAGGCGGCGCCGACGCCGAGCCCGTCTCGACGCTGGAGTTCGCCCACGAGGCCGGGCTCTCGGTCGTGACGAGCGCGAGCATCGGACAGGGGGAACTCGCCGAGCCCGGCGCGATCCCGGCCGACGTCGACGCGACCCTCTCCGGCGAGACGCCGGCCCAGCGCGCGCTCAACTTCGCGCGGAGCGCGCCGGGCGTCACCGCCTCGCTCGTCGGCGCGAGCGACGCGGATCACGTGCGCGAGAACGTCGCAGCCGGCACCTTCGACCCGCTCGGCGCCTCCGCGTTCGACGCGGTGTTCGAGTAGCTCGCCCTCCGCCCGGAGCGTGGCGGCCACAAGACGTTTGTCGGGACCGGTTCAACGCGGGCCCATGTCCCCCACACGGCGAGCCCTCCTCCGAAGCGCGTCGCTCGGCGCGCTCGCGCTCGGCGGCTGCCTCGGCGCCGAGACGAGCGACGACGGCGACCCGTCCCGGTCCGCGGAGTCGAGGTCGGGCAGTGACGGCGATCCGACGGTGTTGAAGGCCCGGAACCCAGGCGGCGAGGCCGTCGTCGTCGACCTCGCGGTCGAAGGCGATGACGCCGAAGACGACGCCGGGACCGAGGGAGGCGACGACGACGTCGACCCCGTCCCGCTCTCCCGCGAACTCGTGACGAGCGACGAACGGGCGGCCGAGCTGACGGTCGCCGCCGGCGTCGCCGACGAGGGGCGGGCGCGGGTTCGCTCGTTCCTCGACGAGACCGACTACGAGACGGAGACGGTGTTCGTCGCACCGGCCAGCATCGATTCGTGTTACCGGTACCGGATCCGGTCGGTCTCGTGGCGGCCGGGACACGTCGAGTACGAGTACTGCCGCGAGCTCCGGCCGCCCGACGCGGCCTGCGAGGCCGACACGCGCGACGCCGTCGGGCTCCTGTTCCGGCTCCCCGCGGCGCTTCGCTCGCCGCTCAGCGGCTCGGGGTCGAGCGGGCGCTCCCCCTGCCGAGCGGTCGGGACGGAGTACGACCGGATCGACGCGAACGCGACCGTGCCGGGGTCCGACACGGCGCTGGGGGATACCGGAACGTCCGGACCGAGCGCCGACGAGACCGGGGGTGACGGGTCGTGACGCGCCGCCTCACCCGCCGCGGGGCGCTCGGGGCCGCCGCGGCCGCCGGCGCGCTCGCGCTCGGCGGCTGTCTCGACGGCGGGCGCCGGCGCGGCGGAGAGTTCTGGGACGACCCGCCGTCGATCGACACGGCCGGAGTGTCGCGGGCGATCGAGACTCCCGTCCCCGACCGGCCGCGGCTCGTTCCCGTGCCGATCGAGAGCGAGGCGGCGACCGCGTTCGCGGACCGCGTCGACCGGCTGCTCGAACCGGTCCCCGACCCGCTGACGGCGGAGACGCTCCCGAACGGGGCGATCCGCGAGCAGATCGCGGCGGGGCGCGACGACGCCCGCGACGCGCTCCCGGCGCCCGAGGCGTCGCTCACGCCGCTTCGACGGGCGGAGCGGTTCGCGACCGCGCGCGCCCACGCCGCGACCGCGGTCGGCACCTGGGCCGCCGTGACGACCGAGGGCGACCCGGAGGGAGTGACGGCGGGCTTGGGGACGGTCCGGCATCGGACCGCGGAGACGCTGGCCGCGCTCCCCGGAACCGCGTCGGACCCGCTCGCCGGGGCCGCCGTGTACGGCCCGATCGAGCGCTGGCTCGACACCGCCCGGCGGCGGGACCTCGTCGGCGGAGGGGGTGAGATCGCGGCCAGCGCGAACCCGCTTCGCGCCGGGGAGACGGTCGGCGAGGTCGAGCGGGTGCAGTCGCACGTCGAGGTCGGTCGGCACCTCCGCCGCCGGTACGAGGGATCGCTCTCCGAGCCGCGGGCGGTCGATACGCCCCTCCGGGAGGCGGCGGAGGCGGTCGGCGCCGCGATCGGCGACCGGCTGCGAGCGCTTCACGGAGAGGAGGCCGAGCGGCTCAGGCGGAGCCCCGGTATCGAGGCGTTCCTCGACGACCGGCCGGTCCCGCGCGACGCGCCGAGCGTCTCGCTGCTGTCCGGCGCGGTCTACCGGACCTTCGACGAGCTCTGGTTCGACCCGATCCCGATCGACGACTGGACGCCGGACCACCCGGCCACGTCGCTCACCCGAACGGCGCTCGCCCGGGTCCGGCTGCGCGCGCTCGACGCCCTCGCGGCGCGGATCGAGGACGGAGAGACGATGTTTCCGTCCGACCCAGCCGCAGTCGCCGACGCGCGCGACGACGCGATCGGGTCGATGGAGGGGCTCGTGACGAGCGCGAACCCGCTGGCGCGCTGGCTCGGGGCGCAGGTCCGCCCCCTGTTCGACGAGCACGACGCCGTGCTCTCGGGGACCACTCCCGGGGCCCGCCCGGTCGCCGAGGCGTTCGCCGGGTACCGGTGGATCGATCTGGTCGCCGGCGAAGTCGATCCCGTGCTGGCGTCGGTGAACGACGCGGTCGAGTCGGCCGACTGAGCGCGGGACGGGTGAGAAGCGGGACGGAGGAAAACAGAGAGTTGGAGGCGCGGGAACTCGAAGCGGCCCGTTCGGGCGGTGGTTCGTCGCGGCCGAACCGCGCGTCAGCGGAGCTCCTTGAACGTCGCCTCGCACTCGGGGCACACCCGGACCGAGAACACCTCGTCGGGGTCGTTCTGCTTCTTTAATACCTTCTCGCAGTCGGCGCAGTTCAGTCGCTCGTAGGTGTCCTTAAACAGGTCGCCGTCGCGAAGTCCCTTGCGCGTCGATTTCATATATCCGGGTTTGTCGCGTGTGGGTATAAAAACCCCGTACGACGCGAGTCGGACGGCGACGACTCCCCGTCGGCGCGGTGCGACACGCCACGACCTCCCGCGGCGCCCCGTTTTCGCAACGCTTGTCTCCGGGCGACGTGAAGACCGCCCGTGTCACGGACCAGGCTGTTCGGATCGCTGTGCGCCCTGGTCTTCCTCGTCAACTTCGCGCGCGTCGTGTTCGCACCCCTCGTGGGGCAGTTCGTCGGCGAGTTCGCGATCGGCGAGGGGACCGCCGGCCTCATCGTCACGCTCGCGTGGCTCGGCTCGGCCGCCCCGCGGCTCCCGGCCGGGTGGGCGCTCACGCGGTTCTCCCGTCGCTTCGTCATCCTGGCCTCGGGGGCGATGCTGACGCTGGGCGCGCTCGGCGTCGCGCTCGCGCCGGGCGTGCCGACGCTGATGACCGCCGCCTTCGCGATCGGGCTGGCCTCCGGCGTCTACTTCGTCGCCGCGAACCCGTTCGTCTCCGAGCTGTTCCCGGACAGCGTCGGCCGCGCGATGGGCGTCCACGGCACCGCGAGCCAGCTCGCCGCGGTCGCCGCCGCGCCGGTGGTCACGGTCGCGCTGTGGTACGACTGGCGGCTCGCCTTCTACGGGCTCGCGCTCGCGGCGGCCGCGACGACTGCCGCCTTCGTGCTCCTGGCCGCGCGGACGGACCTCCCCGACGCCGGCGCGGGCGACACCGACTTCGTCGGCGGCGCGCTCTCCGAGTGGAAGCTCATCCTGACGGCCGTCGTGCTGATGGGGCTCACGGGGTTCGTCTGGCAGGGCCTGTTCAACTTCTACGAGCTGTACATGATCGACAAGGGGCTCCCGCCGGCGACCGCCCGGAACCTCCTGACGGTGATCTTCGCGGCCGGCGTCCCCGCCTTCCTGGTCTCCGGCGACCTGGCCGACCGGCTCCCGCACGTGCCGTACCTGCTCGGGATCGTCTCGGCGTTCATCGGGAGCGTCGTCCTCGTCGTCGCCGTCTCCGGGGTCGTCGCCGTCGTCGCCGCCAGCCTCGCCGTGGGCTTCGCCATCCACATGCTGTTCCCCGCGATGGACACCTTCCTCCTCGCGTCGCTGCCGGACGGGTCCCGGGCCTCGGCGTACGCCGTCTACTCCGCCGGGATGATGACGACCCAGGCGGCCGGCTCGTGGGCCGTGGGCGAGGCGATCGAGGCCGGCGTCGCCTACGACGCCGTCTTCCTCGGGCTCGCCGGCGGGCTGGCCGCGGTCGTCGTCGCGTACGCCGCCTTGGCGCGCATGGGTCGCGTCCCGGGCGGCGCGGCGAACGCGGAGCCGGCGGCGTGACCGCGGCGGGAAGCGGGTCCCGTCGACCCCCGTTCGCGTGTCGGCACGGACCACGGGTACCGCACCTGTTTAGGCTTTCCCGCTCCTGTGCGTTGATAATGGAGTACGTCCAAGAGCGCGTGACGACCCTGCACGCGTTGACGGACCACCGGCCCGACGCACCCGTCGGCCGGGCGGCGGTCGTGGTGCCGATGACGGAGCGCGAGTACGGAACGCTCGCGGCCGAACGCGTCCTTTCGGCGCTTGAGACGGTCGACCCCGCTCGCGTTATCGTTCCCCTCCGAGCCCCGGCCGACCGCGTCGGTCCCTTCGCCCGGTGGCTCGCCGGCTTCGACATCGACGTGGAGACGCTCTGGTGCGGCGGCCCCCGTCTCGACGACCTGCTCGCCGACCGCGGGCTCGACGGCGACCGCGGGAAGGGTCGGGACGTGTGGCTCGGCCTCGGCCGAGCCTTGAACGAGGAGTACGTCGTCGTCCACGACGCCGACACGAAGACGTACTCGCCGGCGTTCGTCAACCGACTGCTGTTCCCGGTCGCGAACGGTCACTCCTTCGCGAAGGGGTACTACGCCCGCGTCGAGGACGGGGCGTTGTACGGCCGGCTGTTCCGGCTGTTCTTCAGGCCGCTCGTCCGCGCGCTCGCCGACGCCACCGAGCGCCGCGAGGCGGGCGTGATCGAGTACCTCAACGCCTTCCGATACGCGCTCGCCGGGGAGTTCGCGGCGACGACGGACTTGGTCTCCGAGCTCCGCGTCCAGCGCGGGTGGGGCCTGGAGGCCGGAACGCTCGGCGAGGCGTACGCGCACGCCGGCTTCGCGGGGAGCGCGCAGGTCGACCTCGGCCGCTACGAGCACGACCACCGCTCCGTCGACGGCCCGACCGGCCTCGCGGACATGAGCCGGGCGGTCGGCGAGGCGACCCTCCGGGCGGTCGAGGACGGCGGCGTCGCCGTCGACTACGACGGCCTCGGCGACCGCTACCGCGAGGCCGCCGAGGCGATGATCGCGGGGTACGAGACCGACGCCGCGTTCAACGGCCTCGACTACGACCGCGCCGACGAGCGCTCGCAGGTGGCGACGTACGCCGACGCCCTCGGCGAGCCGGGGCCGGACACCCGCCTCCCGGCGTGGCGCGACGCGCCGGTAACGCCGGCCGAGGTCGCCGAGGCGGCCCGGGCGGACCTCGCGGCGGCGGCCGACGAAGCGGGAGGCAAAACGAGCGGCGGAGCGACACGGGCCGGCGGGGCGCTCGGCGACGCCGACGTCAGGGGGAACGGCCATCGGCCGTCGACGGAGCCCTCCATCGATCCGGCGCCGGGGGAGGACTGACGGATGCCGGGTGCGGACGGGCCCGACGGCACCGCGACCGACGCGCCCAGCGTGGCCGCCCGGGACGACCTCGCCGGCGTCGTGGACCTGTTCGGGTGGCTCACCCGCGCGGAGCTCTCGCGGGCGCTCTCGGAACTCGCGTTTAAACAGCGAACGGAGGTCGACGGCGACGCCATCGCCGCCGCCATCGACGTCGCCGTCGCGGAGTACGCCCTGGTCCCGGCGCCGCCCGCGGCGCTGTCGGAGGCGGGCGACACGTCGGGGGACGCGGGCGGCGCCCTCGCGGACGTCGTCGACCCGGACGAGGGGCTCGACGCCGACGCCGTCGCCCTCGCGGTCGGGCCCGCGGCGTTCCCCTCGCTGCCGGAGGGCGCGGCGGACCTCCCGCACATCCTCGACGTGCCCGAGCGCGACGTGGACCGCGAGGCGCTCTCGGAGGCGGTCCGCGCGCGGCTCTCCGAGGACGCCGTCGCGGCGATCGGCGAGGGTGACGCCGACCGACTGGAGGTCCTCGCCGACGTGACGTACGACATCGAGGCGTGGGCGCCCGTGGACGCCGGGGCGATCCGCGAGCGGATCGTCGCTGAACTGGACGCCTGAACCGAATCTGAAAAGAAGACCGGGGGTCCGACTCAGGCGCTCGCCTCGGCCTCGGAGAGTTCGCGCGCGAGGAACTCCGCGATCGAGACGTCCGCCTCCTCGACGAAGCGGGCGAGCTCCTCGCCGTCGGCGCTTTCGACGACGACGGTCGGGATCAGCTCGATCCCGTACTCCTCGACTCGGTCGCCCTCCTTGCCGTTCGGCCCCTTCGTGACCGGGAAGTCCTCGATCCGGTCGTCGGGGACGCCGGCGGCGTCGAGCGCCGCCGCGAACGCGGGGAGCTGTCGCCGACAGTCGCCGCACCAGTCGCCGCCCCACACCTTGAATCGGTAGTCGTCGGACCCGAGCGCCGCCAGGACCTCGTCGTCGAGCGCGTCGCCGGCGGCCGCGTCGGGCGCGAGCGTTTCGAGCGTCATGCGCCTCGGTACGCCGGGAGGGCTTGTAAACCGCGCGTCGGTGGCAACTGCGTCCCGGGAACGGCGCGAACGCGTCCGGCGGCGGGACGAACGGCGCGAACGCGTCTCGCGGCGGGACGAACGGCGGGAGCGCGTCCCGCGGCGCGGCGATCGGCTCCCGCCGCGAGCCGCACGCGTTTTGCCGCGGTCCGTCGGGCATTTGAGTGACGGTCCCGTCGGTTGACCCAATGGACGACGACGTGTTGGAGGGACTCGGCTCGCGGCTGGTACGGGTCGACTCGCCGCCTGAGACGACGGTGGCCGCGAAGGTCGAGTCGCGCAACCCGGGCGGCTCCGCGAAGGACCGCCCCGCGCGGTACATGGTCGAGGCGGCCGAGGAGGCGGGTGATCTCGAGCCCGGCGACGGGATCGTCGAGCCGACGTCCGGAAACACCGGCATCGGGTTGGCGATGGTCGGCGCCGTGAAGGGGTACGACGTGACGCTCGTGATGCCCGACGGCAAGTCGATGGAACGCCGGCGCATCATGCGGGCGTACGGGGCCGACCTCGAGACCGTCGACGGCGACATCTCGGCGGCCAAGGAGCGCGCGGACGAACTGGAGGCCGAGGCCGGGATGGTCCAACTCCGCCAGTTCGAGAACCCCGCGAACCCGCGGGCCCACTACGAGACGACCGGTCAGGAAGTGGTCGAGCAGGTCGGCGACCGGACCGTCGACGCGCTCGTCGCCGGCGTCGGGACCGGCGGCACCCTCTCCGGGATCGGCCGCCGGCTCCGCGAGGCGTTCCCCGGCGTCAGGATCGACGCGGTCGAGCCCAGCGACAACGCCGTCCTCTCCGGCGGGGAGCCCGGAAGCGACGCGTTTCAGGGGATGGGACCGGGGTTCGTCGCGCCGAACCTCGATGTCGACCTGATCGACGAGGTCCACACGGTCGACATCGACGACGCCGAGGCCGAGTGCCGCCGGCTCGCCCGCGAAGAGGGGATCCTCGCGGGACAGTCTTCCGGCGCCTCGAACCTCGCGGCGAAGGACGTCGCCGCGGAGCTCCGCGAGACGGGCGCGTACGAGGGCGATGAGCCGCTCGTCGTCACCGTGTTCTGGGACAGCGGCGAGCGATACCTCTCCGCGGGCACCTTCGACGAGTAGGTCGTCCCTCGGTCGCGAGCACACCGCCCGCGAACCGCAGGCGACCCGAACGTTGAGTATCGTCGGGCGCCCAGTTCCACCGTGAGCACCCACGCCGAACCACCGGCCGACGACCCCGACGGGTCGGCCGCCCAACAGCCCGGCAGGCGGTTCGACGGCCCGTGGCTCCTCGTCCTCGCCGTCGCCGCCGGCGGGTGGACCGTCCTCTACGCGCTCGACTGGGCGCTGCTCTCGGCCGGCACCCCGGCCGGCGCCGCCGTCGCGTTCGCCCACGGCTACCTCCTCGCGCCGCTCGCGACCGCCGCGGTCCTCCTCGACGCGCTGTCGCTGGACGAGCGCGGCGTCGCCGATTTCGGACCGTTCAAATGGCTGTACGCGCTCGCCGCGCTGGTCGCGCCGCCGGTCGCCGCCGTCTACTACGCGCACCGCGAGTGGCTGAAGCCGGGCGACCCGTCGCTGCTCGGAGGGACGCCGTGACCGGCGACGAGGAGGCGACCGGCACCGTCCGGAGTCTGGTCACGGCGCCCGAGGGCGGGGCTCCGCCAGAACTGCGGGAGACCGTCGCGATCCGCCCGGGCGGCGTCGAGGGCGATCGATACCGCCGAGGCGACGGACACTTCCAGCTCGACGGCTGCGCCGTCACCCTCGTCGCCGCCGAGGCCCTCGACGCGGTCCGCGCGGAGACCGGGATCGACGTCTCGGACGGCCGTCACCGACGGAACGTCGTCGTCGAAGGGTTCGGAGCGGCGATGGACGACCTGCTGGAGGCGACCGTCGCGGTCGGGGGCGCGCGCCTGCGACCGACCCGGCGGCGGCCGCCCTGCGCGCACGTCGAGTCGCTGGCCGGCGAGGCGGGGCTCGCGTCCGCGCTGCGGAACCGCGGCGGGCTCTGCTGCGATGTCGTCGAGCCCGGGCGCGTCGCCGTCGGTGACCCCGTCGACGTCGCGCAGCCGGACCCGCGGGCCGCGGGCGCCGCCATCGCGGACCGGCTTCGCGAGCGCCCGGTCGACGGGAGTCACCCGGAAGAGAACGGGTAGGGACGCCCCTCGCGGCTGTGTGTGAGTCTCACACCCGCGCTTCGATCTTTATACTATCGAGGCCGAAGCGAGCGCATGAACCGCTCTCGTCGGTCGGCGTTGGCCGGTATCGCGGCGATCGGTACCGTCGGCGTCGCCGGCTGTCTCGGCGGCGGCGTCCTCGATACCGCCGACGGGAGCGACGGTTCGGACGGTGACGGCGGCAACGGCGGTGCCGGTTCGGACGGCGGTGACGGCGACGATTCTGACGGTGCTGACGGCGACGGTTCGGACGGCGAGAACGGTCCGCCGACCGTCGATACCGACTACCACCTCGCGTACGATCCGGAAACCCTGGTAACGGAATCGCTCAGCGGCGGCGTCGGGAAGGACGGGATCCCCTCGATCGACGACCCGTCGTTCCAACCGATCGCGGACGTGACGTACGCCGAGGGGGTGCCGGTGTTCGGCGTCGTTCGCGACGGGGAGGCGAAGGCGTACCCCCAACACGTCCTCTCCCACCACGAGATCGTCAACGACGAGATCGGTGGCGAGCCGGTCGCGGTCACCTACTGCCCGCTCACCGGCACGGCGCAGGGGTTCCGCCGCGGCGAGGCGACGTTCGGGGTGTCGGGGCAACTCGTCAACTCGAACCTGATCATGTACGACCGGACGACCGACAGCTGGTGGCCGCAGATGCTCGCCACGGCCATCGACGGGCCGATGAGCGGCGAGACGCTCGACGAGTTCCGCGTCGTGTGGACGACGGCGGCGGCGTGGGCCGAGCGCCACCCGGAGTCGCTCGTCATGACCGACGACACCGGGTACGTGCGGAGATACGAGACCGACCCGTACGGGAGCTACGCGCCGCTCGGCGGCTACTACGCCCGCGACGGCACCATGTTCCGGCCGCTGTCGTCGCCCGAGGAGGGCCACGCGAAGTCGGTCGTCATCGGCGCGCGGACCGAGCGCGGCGCCGTCGCGTTCGACAAGGCGACGCTGCTCTCGGAGCGGGTCCTGACCGGCTCGGTCGGCGGGGACGGTGACGACGTCGTCGCCGTCGCCGACCCGGGGCTCTCGACCGGTCACGTCTACCGCAACCCGGACGGTCTCCGGGTCGAGCCCGACGGCGACGCCTATCGGGTCGGCTCCGAGGGCGGCGGGATCGCCGCGGGCGACCTCCCGCTGGAGCCGGTGCTCGCGCTCGACGCGATGTGGTTCGCGTGGGCGGGGTTCTACCCCGAGACGGCGTTCGTCGGCGAGCACACGGAGGCGGGGTATGGCCGCTGAGTCCGTCTCTCCGACCGAGGCGCCGGCGGCGTGGGCGGCCGGGCTGGTCCGCCGGACCGGGTTCGCCGTCCGCGCGGCGCTCGGTCGGCGCGACGGTCGGGCGACGGCGGGGATCGTCACCGTCGCGTACCTCCTCGCGTACGCCGCGGGACTGCGTCACCTCGGACTCCGCGACACCGGGGTCGCGCGGGCCGGCTCGGAGCCCGTCGTCGACGTCACCGTTGCGAGCGACCCGCTCTCGCTCCTGACCCGCCGAGTCGGACCGTTCCAGTACGAGCCCGTCGCGCTGGTCGCGGCCGGTCCGGTCGAGTACCTGTTCGCGCCCGTCAACGCCGCCATCGGGCTGGGACTCGCCGCGCTCGTCGGCGTCACCCTCGCGGTCTCCGTCGTCGCCTGGCGCGGCCCCGCGGCGTGTCGGATCGGCGCCGGGGCGGGCGCCGCCGCGGGGCTCCCCGGGCTCCTGTCGGGGTTCGCCTGCTGCGGTCCGACGCTCCTCGTGGTGATCGGCGTCCAGGCCTCCGCGGGGCTGCTCGCGGTCGTGCAGTGGTTCCTCCCGGTCGCGGTCCTCGGGCTTCTCGCCACGTTGCTGTGGGTCGGGAGCCGGGTCGACCCGGCCGCCGTCGGGTGACGACGAGCGGCGCGCCCGCGGCCGACGGCGGGTGAGTCGGGATCGGTTCCGTCCGGAATCGAAAGCGTTGACCCCCGACCGGGCCCACCCCTTGTCAGTGACAGCCGGATGAGCTGGCAGTACCGTCACACGGTGCTGTCGCTGTGCATGCTCGCGTTCCTGGTGACCTACTTCGCCAGGCTGGCGATCAGCCCGGTCGTCCCGCTGATCGTCGACGACTTCTCCGTGTCGAACACCGCCATCGGGGTCGCGCTCTCCGGGATGTGGCTGGCGTACGGCGCCGCCCAGTTCCCGAGCGGCGTGCTCGCGGACCGCCACGGCGAGCGGACGGTCATCCTCGTCGCCGTCGGCGGCACAGCCGCGATGAGCGCGGTGCTCGCGCTCGCGCCCGTCTTCCCCGCCTTCGTGGTTGCGGCGGTGCTCCTCGGGCTCGTCGCCGGACTCCACTACGCGGTGGCGACGACGCTGCTCTCGCGGACGTTCGACGACATCGGCACGGCGTTCGGGCTCCACTCCGCGGGCGGCCCGCTGGCCGGGCTCGTGGCCCCGGTCGCCGCGGCCTGGGTCGGCGTCCGGTACGGCTGGCGCCCCGCGGTCGCGCTGGCCGCGCTGGTCGGCGTGCCGGTGTTCCTGCTGTTCGCGTGGCGCGTCCGCCCGACCGAGCCGCGGCGCCCCGACCAGCCGATGCGGGACCGGTTCGCGGTCGCGCCCCTCGTCGAGCTGCTCTCGCGGCCGAGCATTCTCCTCCCGCTGTTCATCGCGATGGCCGGCACGTACGTCGTCCAGGGCGTGATGTCGTTCCTCCCGACGTTCCTCGTCGAGTTCCGGGGGTTCTCGCCGCCGTTCGCGGCCGGCGTCTTCTCCGCCTTCTTCGTCGTTCGGGCGGTCGCGCAGGTCGGGCTCGGCCGGCTCTCGGACCGGGCGGGCCGCGACGTCGCCATCGGCGCGGCGATGCTCGCCGGCGCGGTCGGTATCGCCGCCTTCGTCTTCGGTCCCGGGCTCGTCGGCGTCGCCGTCGCGGTGCTGCTGGCCGGCTCCGGCGCGAGCTTCTTCTCCGCCATCGACCCGCGGTTCATGGACGCGCTCGGCGACGCGGAGCGCGGCGCCGGCTTCGGACTCGTCCGGACCGTCTACACTGTCATCGGCTCGGCGGGCTCCTTCGGCGTCGGGCTCGCGGCCGACCTGTTCGGCTGGGGCGTCTCCTTCGCGATCCTGGCGGCCCTGTTCGGCGTCACGTTCGCCGTGCTCGCCGCGAACTCGGCGCTGGGCACTGGGTACTGAGTCGCCGCCGGCGTCGCTCGTCGACCAGAAGCTACGAGTCGCCGCGCGACCTACGACGTCGCGTGCACGACTACCACGCCCACACGAACTACTCCGACGGGGCGTTCCTCCGGTGGATGGTGGACGCGGCCGCGGACGCGGGCCTCGACGGGATCGGGTTCGCGGACCACTGCAACGTCTCGCCCGAGCCCGGTGCGGAGCGGTACAAGCGGGCGCTCGGGTTCAACCTCGACCTGACGTACGAGCGGCGCCGGGAGGCGATCGAGGCGGTCCGCGAGGAGGCCGACGTCGACGTGTTCGACGCCGTGGAGATGGATTACGACCCCGCACACGAGGCGGTGATCGCCGACTTCCTCGCCGAGGCCGACTTCGACTACGCGGTCGGGAGCGTCCACGAGCTGGACGGCGCGAACGTCCACGCTCGCTCGCACTTCGCTGACAAGTCCGAGTCGGAGCGGCGCGCGCTCGTCGAGCGGTACTTCGAGAAGCTGACCGCGCTCGTCGACTCGGAGCTGTTCGCGGTCGCCGCGCATCCGGACCTGATCGAGCGGAACCCGCACCTCCGCGGGTTCGCGACCGAGGACCACTACGCCGCGATCGCCGACGCCTTCCGAGGGTCGCGGACCGTCCCCGAGATCAACGCCGGTAGGGCGCTCGACGAGTACGGGACGTTCCACCCGGCTCCGGCGTTCCTCGACCGGCTCGTCGACGCCGGCGCGCGCGTGACCGTCGGCACCGACAGTCACGAGCCGGACGAGATCGCGCCTCGGCTCCGCGAGATCGAGACGGAGCTGGACCGGCGGGGGCTCGACCCGGTCCGGCTGGACCAGGTGGCGTCCCGGGCCTGACGCACATCCGTCTCGCGTTCGATTCTGCCGTTCGACGGCGGACCGGTATCGTGCCGGACCCGCCGCCGGACGGCCGAACCGGACGATCAGTCCACCGGATCGGCGACGTCCGTATCGGTCCGCTCGGCTGTCAGCAGGTCGTCGATCTCGGACGCCAGCCGATCGCTGATGACCGGTTCGACCGCCTCCGCCGCCGGCCCCAACTCGACCTCGTCGTCGGGCTGATGATACGCCACGAGGTCCGCCTCTCGCAGCGGCGGCACGTGGTCGTGGTAGAGCGCGTTGTAGATCCGGAGCCGCTCTCTGGTGTCGACGTCGTCGCGGTCCCAGACCGTGAGTTGGTGAGCGACGTCGGGGAGCCACATCGGATTCGCATACGTGAACAGGCAGTAGAGCAGCCGCCATCGATAGCGGTGCGAGAGTGCGACCTCCCTCAGCCCTGTTCTCGTCGACTCGTCGCCGGGAGTGTCATCGATGTCCATGATCGGAGCCCTCCTGAATTGCGGTCGCCGCACGCTGCCGCCGTTCCTCTTCGGGCGTCGTCGACTCCGCCATCGTATACCATGTCCGGGTATAAAATATTATTTGGTTGTCAAGATGTCCGGCGTCGATATCGGTCGGATCCGACGCTCGGCGCGCCGGCCCCTTCGACTTCGCTTCGCTCAGTCGACCAACGCAGCGCTCCGCGCTGCTGGCTCGATCCGGCTTACGCCTCGTCAAACAACGTCTCGCCCTCGACCATATGCGCCTCGACGGCGTCCATGTCGAGCGTGACGCCGAGGCCCGGCTTCTCCGGGACCTCGATGTAGCCGTCTTCGATGACGTCCTCCTCGACGAGGTCCTCCCACCAGCCGAGCTCGTAGGAGTGGTACTCGATCGCCAGCGAGTTCGGGATCGCGGCGCCGACGTGCGTCGCCGCCATCGTCGCGACCGGCGAGGCGACGTTGTGCATCGCGACCGGGACGTAGTACTGGTTCGCCACGTCGGCGATCTTGCGGGTCTCGCGCATCCCGCCGACCTTCGGCAGGTCGGGCGCGACGATGTCGACCGCCTGACTCTCGATGAGCCGGCGCAGCTCGGTGACGCGGTAGCGGTTCTCGCCGACCGCGATCGGCGTGGTCGTGTTCTTGGTGACCTCCTCCTGCACGTCGAGGTTCTCCGGCGGCACGGGGTCTTCGAGCCACCACACGTCGTACTCCTCGATGGCGTCCGCGAGGCGCTTCGCGGAGCCGCCCGAGAACGTCCAGTGACAGTCGAAGGCGACGTCGGCCTCGTCTTTCACGCGCTCCGTGACCTTCTCGACGATCTCCGCCTTGTGGCGGATCTCGCCGGGGCGGAGGTGGCGGTTCGCGCGGTCCTTCTCTAACCCCGAGGGGACGTCGAGGTCGAACTTCAGCGCGTCGTAGCCGAGCTCGTCGACGACGCGCTCGGCCTCGTCGGCGCACGCGTCGGGGTCCGCCTCCGCTTCCGTGTGGCAGTCGCAGTAGACGCGCATCTCGTCACGGTACTTGCCGCCGAGCAGCTGGTAGGCGGGCACGTCGAGGATCTTGCCGGCGAGGTCGTGTAGCGCGACCTCGATCCCGGAGATCGCGGTGACGGTGACGCCCTCGACCGAGCCCTCGCCCGACATCTTCTGGATGAGGTGCTCGTACAGCCGGTCGATGTCGAGGGGGTTCTCGCCGACGACGAACGGCTTCATGCGCTCGATCAGCTCCGGGACGCCCGCGCCCCAGTACGCCTCGCCGGTGCCGACGACGCCCGCGTCGGTGTACACGCGGACGAGCGTCCACGGGAAGTTCCCGTCGACCATCGTCGTCTGGACGTCCGTGATCTCGACGTCGCGGCGACCGCCGCGCGAGCCCGTGACCTCCATCGTCTCCGCGGAGAGTTCCCGCATCGTGTACTCCGCGTTCGGATCGTGGAGCGACTCGTAGTTTCGGCTCATGACCGGCGATTCATTCGGAACAGGGTAAACGTTTATGTTCGGCGGGTGTCCGGGCGGGAATCCGCGCGGCTGCGACCGACCTCTGACGGCGTTTTCACCGCGGGTAATAATAGGGACCTTTTCATTACCGTGTTCGCAACGTCACGCATGGTCGAGATCACCGATTCGCTCGCGTGTCTGTTCACCGGGGAAGTCGAGGAGCGCGACGGGAACCACGTCGTCACGGTCCCGTCGTCGGAGATAGAACACGAGACGGTCACCCCCGGTGAGACGTATCGGGTCGCATTGATACAGCGAGAGGGAGGAGCGGATACCGCTTCCACCGAGTCAGCGGCGAACGCGTCCCCGGACCGGGACGTCGCGGGGAACGGTGCCGGCACCTCCGCGGCCCGCACAACCCCGACCGACGCCGCCGGCCCGCCGGTCTCCGAGGGCGACGTCCGCGAGGTCACGATCGAGACGCTCGGCGACAAGGGCGACGGGATCGCGAAGATCGAACGCGGCTACGTCGTCATCGTCCCCGACTCCCAGCCGGGCGACGAGCCGACCGTCGAGATCACGAGCGTCCGCGAGAACGTCTCGTTCGCCGAGGTCGTCGGCGAGTAACGGGCGGACTCCGCCGCGGCGGTTCCCCGACCGGTCCCGGCTCACTCCGGCGGGTCGCTCCGCGAGAACAGCCGACGGAGGTGCGCCGGCGAGAAGAACGAGGTCGGCCGGTCCATGTGGACGCCGATCTCGCCCGACAGCGCCCGCAGCCCGAGCCGCTGGACCGGCTCCGGCAGCGAGTAGCACCGACGGATCCCCTTTCCGAGCAGGATCTCGCGGCCGATCTCGTCGCGCCAGCCGGCCTCGTAGTCGGCGAGCGTCGCCGGGTCCGCCGGGTCGACGACGTCCGCGGCCACGTCGGCCGCGGTCATCCCGTACAGGATCCCGCCGCCGGTGAACGGCTTCGTCTGCGCGGCCGCGTCCCCGATCAGGAACGCGCGGTCCGTCGTGACGCGGTCCGGCGGCCCGACCGGAATCGCCCCCGAGCAGAACCGGTCTGTCGTCGCGCCGTACGCGTCGGTGAGCCGGTCGAACATCGCCGTGACGTCGTCGCTCGGGGGCGCCGCGAGGCCGTACTCGACGCCGGCGTCCCCCCGCGGGATCCGCCACGCGAAAAAGGTCGGCGCGGTGAGGTGGACGTCGACGAGGTCGCCGGCGTCGGGCGCGTCGTCGAACGCGAGCACGCCGTGGAGCAGCTCGTCCGGCTCCGGGAGGTCGAGCGATCGACGCACGCGAGAGGTGGGGCCGTCGCAGCCGGCGACCATCCGGGCCGTCACCGTCTCGACGTCGCCGTCGGGAGTCCGGACCTCGACGGCGACCCGATCCGACCGCTCGTCGACGTCGAGGACGGTGTGCCCCTCGCGGACGTCGGCGCCCGCGTCCCGCGCGCAGTCGGCGAGGGTCCGGTCGAGCCCGACGCGGTCGATCACGTTCGAGACCGGCCGTTCTTTATAAAATGGGTGCGCCTTCGAGCCGGGGCCGCCCACGTGGAACCGCGCGCCGTACACGCGGTTCTGGAGGAGCCGGTCGCGTGCCTCGTCGGGGACGTACGCCCAGACGTCGTCGGAGACGTGGCCCGAGCAGGCCAGCGGCTCGCCGACGGTCCCCTTCTCGAAGACGACCACGTCGCGGCCGGCCTCGGCCGCCCGCCTGGCGAACCGCGAGCCCGGGGGGCCGGCGCCGACGACGATGAAATCGTGCATGGACGGAGCGTCGTGACGGACGCATATAATTACGCCGCGGCTTACTCGCGCCGCCGGCTGTCCGAGAGGCACTCGAACCGCCGGTCCGGAGTCGCTCGCCTACCGCCGCTCCGCCAGCCACGCCAGCGCCGCGTCGAGGTCGGCCTCCGGCGGCGAGCAGGTCCGACCCTCGCAGACGTAGGCGGTCGGCTCGCTGTCGACCGCGTCGCGCCCGGCCCATATCGGCGGCGCCTCGTCCATGTCGAGCCGGTCGAGCCACTCGTCGAGCCCCGCCTCGGTCGGCGGTCTCGGCGCGACGAGCGCGCCCGGGAGGTACCGCTCGCCGAGGGTCTCGCGCCACGCGTCCGGCACCGCGTCGGCGGCGACCGTCGCCTCGACCCCGCCGGTCTCGACGCGCTCGGCCGCCCGCACCAGCGAGACGTGCTCCAGCGGGCTCGCCCGGATCCGGTCCGCGTGGGTCGTCACCACCGCCTCCGCGACCGCGGCGAACTCGCGGTCGGTCCGGAACCCGTCGAGGAGCGCCAGCGTCTCCGCCGCCACGCCGAGGCTCGACGGCGTCGAGCGGTCGGTGAACTCCTGCGGGCGGGCGAACAGGGCGCCGTCGCCGGCGGGGGGCCCATCGCCGTCCCCGGCCGTCCCGTCACCCTCGCCCGCCTCCGGGTCCCGCGTGAAGTAGATCGTTCCGTCGTCCGCGTCGTGGAACTCCGCGACGATCGTCTCGGCCAGTTCCAGCGCGAACCCGAGCGGCTCCGGGTCGCCGGTGGCGGCGTAGACGTCGAGCGCGCCGCGCGCGAGGAACGCGTGGTCGTCGAGGTACCCCGGGCCGCGGACGTCGCCGTCGAGCCACCGCCGGGCGAGCGCACCCGTCTCCGCGTCGTACAGCCGGTCGCGACAGAAGTCGAGCGCCTCGCGGGCGATCGCGGCGTACTCCTCGCCGAGGACGCCCGCCGCGCTCGCGAACGCGGAGACCGCTCGGCCGTTCCACGCCGCGAGCACCTTCTCGTCGCGGGCGGGCCGCGGGCGCGACTCTCGCGCCTCGAACAGCGCGACGCGGGCCTCGGTCAGGCGCTCGCGGACCTCCTCGACCGAGAGCTCGCGGTCCTCGGCCAACTCCGCGACCGACGCCGCGATCGTCGGTACGGTCGTGCCGCGCTCGAAGTTCCCGCCCGACTCGATCCCGTACCGCTCCTTCGTCAGCGACGCGCCCGGCTCGTCGAGGACCGCGTCGACCTCGCCGGGCGTCCAGACGTAGAAGGCGCCCTCGACGTCGGCGCGACCGCGCCCGTTCCCGCTCGCGTCACCCCGCCGGCTCTCGGGCGGCGCGCTCCGCGCGTCGAGCGTGCTGAAGAAGCCGCCCGCCTCGTGGCGGAGCTCGCGGTCGAGGAACCCCAGCGTCTCGCTCGCGACGCGGGCGTACGCCGGGTCGCCGGTGAGGCGGTACCCGTCGAGGTACACCAGCGGGAGCTCCGCGTTGTCGTACAGCATCTTCTCGAAGTGCGGCACCGTCCACCGCCGGTCGGTCGCGTACCGGTGGAAGCCGCCGCCGATCTGGTCGTACATCCCGCCGCGCGCCATCCCGTCGAGGGTCCCGGTCGCGGCCGTGAGCGCGGCGTCCCGGCCGCTCCGGGCGGAGGCGCGCAGGAGCAGGTCGATCCGCCCGGGCATCGGGAACTTCGCGCCGCCGCTCCCGAACCCGCCGTACTCGTCGTCGTACCCGCGGACCGCGGCGGCGGCGGCCTCGTCGAGGAGGTCGGCGCCGGGCGCCTCCGTGTCGCCCGCCGCGCCCGCGTCGGGCACGGACTCCAGCTCGTCGCGGGCGCTCGTCGTCCACTGCTCGGCGCGCCGCTCCATCTCCTCGCGCTGCTCGGGGTCGGCCCACGAGTCGGCGATGCGCTCGCAGAGGTCGCGGAACCCGGGCTGGTTCCGGCGCGGCTCGGGCGGGAAGTAGGTCCCGACGTAGAACGGCTTCCCCTCTGGGGTACACCACGCGGAGAGCGGCCAGCCGCCGCCGCCAGTGACGAGCTGTGAGACGGTCATGAACGTGCTGTCGACGTCGGGGCGCTCCTCGCGGTCGACCTTGATCGGGACGAACGACTCGTTGAGCACCTCCGCGACCCCCTCGTCCTCGAAGCTCTCCTCGGCCATCACGTGACACCAGTGGCAGGAGGAGTAGCCGATGGAGACGAACACGGGCACGTCGTGCTCTCGGGCGCGCTCGAACGCCTCGTCGCCCCACGGCTGCCAGTGGACCGGGTTGTCGGCGTGCTGTCGGAGGTACGGGCTCGCCTCGTCGTCGAGGCGGTTCCGCTCCGTCGGCTGTGTCATACCCGCGGTTCGCCCCGGCGAGGCAAAAAGCCTCACACGAGGGGCGGGTTCGGGCGTCGCTCCCGCAAACGATCCACGTATATGGCTATCTCGGTGCGAGTGGAAAGTAAAGCTTACACTACCATGTACGTATCCGTCGGGCATGACCGAGACCGTACTCCTCGTCGGCGGCGGCGGACGCGAGCACGCGATCGCCCGCGCGGTCGCCGACGACTGCGCGCTGTACGCCTGCGCGAGCAACCGGAACCCGGGCATCCGACGGCTTGCCGAGGGGTTCGAGTCGATCGACGAGACCGACGCCGAGGCCGTCGCCGACTACGCGACCGACGTCGGCGCCGACCTCGCCGTGATCGGTCCCGAGTCGGCGCTCGCGGCGGGGGTCGCCGACGCGCTCGACGACGCCGGCGTGTACGCGTTCGGCCCGCGGGCCGCGGAGGCGCGCCTGGAGACGGACAAGGCGTACCAGCGCGAGTTCATGGAGGAGGCGTCGATCCCCGGTTGTCCCGACTACGCGGTGTTCGACGACACGGAGGCCGCCTGCGACTACATCGACGCGGCCGACGGCGACCTCGCCGTGAAGCCGGCCGGGCTCACGGGCGGGAAGGGCGTGAAGGTGATCGGCGATCAGGTGACCGCCGAGGAGGCGAAGGCGTACCTCCGGGATTCCGGCTACGACCGCGTCGTGTTGGAGGAGCGCCTGGTCGGCGAGGAGTTCACGGTCCAGGCGTTCGTCGCGAACGGCGACGTCCGGACGACGCCCGCGGTGCAGGACCACAAGCGCGCCTACGAGGGCGACGAGGGCCCGAACACGGGCGGGATGGGCTCGTACTCGGACACGGGCCGCTCGCTCCCGTTCATGGACGACGGCGACTACGAGGCCGCCGTCGACGTGCTGGAGGCGGTCGTCGACGCGCTCCCCGACTACAAGGGCGTCCTCTACGGCCAGTTCATGCTCACCGACGCGGGGCCGAAGGTCGTCGAGTTCAACGCGCGCTTCGGCGACCCGGAGGCGATGAACGCGCTTCCGGTGCTGGAGACCCCGTTCGTCGACGTGCTGACGGCCGCGCGCGACGGCAGCGCGCTCCCCGAACTCGACTTCTCGGGCGAGGCGACGGTCTGTAAGTACGCCGTGCCGGACGGCTACCCGGTCGATCCCGACGCGGGCGCGAAGATCGCGGTCGACGAGGAGAGCGTCGGCGACGCGCTGCTCTACTACGCCAGCGTCGACGAGCGCGACGACGGGCTGTACACGACCACCTCGCGCTCGTTCGCGGTCGTGGGCCGCGGCGACTCGATCGCCGCCGCCGAGCGACAGGCCGAAGACGGGCTCTCGGCCGCCGGCGACGGGCTCCGGATCCGCCACGACGTCGGGACGAGCGATCTCGTCGAGCGGCGGATCGAACACATGAACGAGCTGCGGGAGTAGCGCGCCCCCGTCAGCGACCCTTTTACCGGAGCCGCCCGAACGGGCCCTCGTGACTCACGAGGACGGTGGCGCGGCGGCCGAACCGACGAACGCCGCGGGCGCGACCGCGGCCGACCATGCGGCGGACGACTCCCGGACCGAGCGACTCGACCGCCACGCGACGCCCGGCCCGCGGAACTCGCTGTGGTCGTGGCCGGACGCGAAGTCGCCGCTCGTCGTCGTCCGGAACTACGTCGTGATCGTGCTCGCGCGGGTCTGCCCGAGCCTGCGGCTGAAGAACTGGCTGCTGCGGCGGATCGGCGTCGCGGTCGGGACCGGCGTCGCGTGGGGATTGGAGTCGACGCCCGACGTGTTCTGGCCGGAGCGGATCACCGTCGGCGACGACGCGATCGTCGGCTACGACGCGACCCTGCTGTGCCACGAGTTCCTCAGCGACGAGTACCGACTCGGCGACGTCGTCGTCGAGGAGGGCGCGATGATCGGGGCGGGCGCTGTCGTCCTCCCGGGCGTCACGGTCGGCGAGGGGGCGCAGGTCGCCGCGAACTCGCTCGTCGCCGCCGACGTCCCGCCGGAAACGACGGTCGCGGGCGTGCCGGCCGAGGTGGTGTCGCGGGCCGCCGACGGAGAGAAATCGGCCGACCAGACGGCGGAACCGGCCGAATAGGGGTTACGCCGCGTCCTCGCTCGCCCCGTCGGTCGCGTCCCCCGGCTCGCCGCCGTCGCTCTCGGCCGATCCGGCGCCCCCGGTCGCGCTCCCGGGCGAGCTCTCCGCGGCGGCGCGCTCCGCCTCGGTGATGTGCGCCTCGGTGCTGACGCTCTCCAAGTCGACGCCGACCTCGCGCGCGACGGCGTCGAGGACGGCCCGCTGTTCGGCCATCTCGTTTTCCAGCCGCTGGACGCGCTCGGAGGTGTCGACCACGGTCGTCTGGGTCTCCTCGACCTCGTTGCGGAGCTCGTTGATCTTCTGGTACGTGCGCTCGGCCTTGTCGGCGAGCGTCTGGATCTTCTTGGCCGTGTCCCCGAATCCCATGTCGCACGATGGGGCCCCGGGATACGTGGGCTTTTCCGTTCGGCGCGGCGGCGCCGACAGCCCGCCGCCGACGGTGGGCTTTTGTCCGAACCGCCCGATGTACTGGTATGAGCGTCGAGCGGATCCTACTGACGAACGACGACGGCGTCGACGCCGTCGGCTTCCGCGCGCTGTACGACGCGCTCGCGGCCGATTACGACGTGGTCGCGGTCGCGCCGACCGGCGACCGCTCTTCGATCGGGCGCGCCATCTCCGCCGACGTCGAGGTCCGCGAGCACGAGCTGGGGTACGCTGTGGACGGGACGCCCGTGGACTGCGTCGTCGCCGGCCTCGACGAGCTCGTCCCGGACGCCGACCTCGTGGTCGCCGGGTGCAACGAGGGCGCCAACCTCGGCGCGTACACGCTCGGACGGTCCGGGACCGTCTCGGCGGCCGTCGAGGGCGCCTTCTTCGGCGTCCCCGGAATCGCGACGTCGATGTACGTGCCGGGCGGCGACGACTGGTGGAAGCGGGACCTGCCGCCGGCGTCGTTCGCGCACGCCGTGCGCGCCACGCGGTTCCTCGTCAACGAGGCCCCGGCGGCGGGCGCCTTCGAGCGGGCCGACTACCTCAACGTCAACGCGCCGATGGCGGCGTCGGCCGAGGCCGACGGCGGCTCGGAGCCGGTCGCGGCCGACCCCGGCGGCTCGGACCGCGCCGTCGACCCCGCGCCGATGCGCGTCACCACGCCGTCCGAGTGGTACGGGATGGAGGCGACCTCCGACGGCAACGGCGGCGTCGCCATCTCCGATCCGATCTGGGGGCGGATGACGCCCGAGGACGTGCCCGACCCGATCGGCACCGATCGGCGGGCGGTCGTCGACGGCGAGGTGTCGGTCTCGCCGCTGTCGGTGCCCCACGCCGCCGAGCCGGACGCGGGGCTCGACGAGATCGCGGGCCGGTACGGAAGCGAGGAGTGAAAACGGGACGGGGGCCCGGGCCGTCGACTACGACCCGTCGGCGCTGACGGTGACCTTCGCCTCGCTGACGACGCGGTCGCCCATCTCGTAGCCGGGCTCGTACACCTCGTGGACGGTGCCCTCGGGCTGGTCGCTCTCGACGCGGAGCATCACCTGGTGGCGGGACGGGTCGACCTCGTCGCCCGGGTCGGGCGCGATTGGCTCGACGCCCTCCTCGGCGAGCACCTCGTCGAACTTCTCCAGCGTCGACTCGACGCCGGGGCGGAGATCGCTCCCCGCCTCCTGGTCGAGCGCGCGGAGGAGGTCGTTGCGGACCGGGGTGATCCGCTCGACGAGCTTCTCGGACGCGCGCTCGCGGATCTCGTCCTGCTTGCGCTTCGCGCGCTGTTTGTAGTTGCTGAAGTCCGCCTTCACGCGGGCGAGCTTGCTCGTCAGCTCCTCGACCTCCTCCTCGGTCTCGAGGAGGTCCGCGCGCGTCTCCGCGAGCTCCGCCTCCAGCTCGGCGACCTCCCGCGCGAGCGCCTCGTCGTGCTCGGCGACGGCGGCGGCCAGCGCCTCGCGGTCCGCGTCGGCCTCGGCGTCGGTCACGTCGCTCTCCGCGTCGGTCCCGCCCGCCGGCTCGCCGCTCGCTTCCCCGGCGGTCGCCTCCGCCGTTCCGTTCGCGCTCGCCGCGTCGGCCGCGGCGTCGTCGGAGGACTCGACCTCGACGTCGACGGCGTCGTCGTCGCTCATACCCGATCGAAGTCGGTCGGCGTGCATAAGCGTTGCAGAACGCGACCGCGAGCGGCGGCGCGGGGCGCGGCGTCGCGGGGCGCGGCGTCGGCGACGCCGACGTCGACGAGGGGCGGACCGCCCGGACGACCCGACCGAACTTATGAGGGCGGCCGCCGATCCGTGTATCCGCATGCCACCTCGTCCATCGACGTTCTCGATCGCCGCCCGCGACCCGGAGACCGACGCCGTCGGCGTCGCGGTCCAGTCGAAGTTCGTCAGCGTCGGCGCCGTCGTCCCGTTCGTCAGCGCGGACGCCGGCGCGGTCGCCACGCAGAGCTTCGCGAACGTCGCCTACGGCCCCGACGGCCTCGACCGCCTCCGGGAGGGCCGCGACGCCGAGGCGGTCGTCGACGCGCTCACGAGCGCGGACGACGAGGCGCCCTCCCGACAGGTCGGCGTCGTCGGCCTCGACGGCGAGCCGGCCGCGTTCACCGGCGACGAGTGCCACGACTACGCCGGCGACCTGCAGGGCGACGGCTACACCGTGCAGGGCAACATCCTGGAGAACGCCGAGACGCTGACCGCGATGGCGGACGCGTTCGAGGAGACGGACGGCGGCCTCCCCGAGCGGCTCATCGCCGCGCTCCACGCCGGCAACGAGGCTGGCGGCGACAAGCGCGGCGAGCAGTCGGCGGCGCTGTACGTCGCCAAGCCCGAGGGCGGGTACGACGGCCGGAACGACCGCTGGATCGACGTGCGCGTCGACGACCACGACGGCCCGATCGACGAGCTCGAGCGGGTGTTCAAGCTGTACGACGTCACCCTGCTGGAGCGCGAGGCGCCCGACGAGACCCGGGAGCTGACGGGCGAGGCGGCCGCGGCCGTCGCGGCGACGCTCGCCGACCTCGGGTTCCTCGACGAGAGCGATGCGCCCGAGGGCGACGCGGCCGGGAGCGAGGCGGCCGAGGGCGACGCCTTCGGCGAGCCCCACCGCGAGGCGCTGGAGACGTTCCGCGGGATGAACAACTTCGAGAACCACCCCGTGCCGGTGCTGGAGGATGCCATCGCCCGCGGCTGGGACGACGCCGAGGGCGAGGGCGAGGACCGCCTCGTCGACGCGGTGTGGCACGGGCTCTCGCGGCTGGACCGGGTATAACGAATCCGGCCAGGCCGACCCGCGGGAGTATTTAAATATCGACCACCAAGCGGTGGCAATGACCGCGCCGAACCGGAACGCGCTGTGGGCGGGGGCGCTCGTGGACGAGCTCGTCGCCGCGGGCGTCGACGCCGTCGTCGTCTCCCCGGGCAGCCGATCGACGCCGCTGACGATGGCCGCCGCGGACCGCGACGACCTCCGCGTCTTCTCGCAGCTGGACGAGCGCTCCGCCGCCTACTTCGCGCTGGGCCGCGCCCGGCGGACGGGGAGCGTCACGCCGCTGATCTGCACCTCCGGCACCGCCGCCGCCAACTACCACCCGGCCGTGATGGAGGCGAGCCAGGCCCGCGTCCCTCTGCTCGCGCTCACGGCCGACCGCCCGCCGGAACTGCGCGACTCGGGCGCGAACCAGACCGCCGATCAGGAGAAGCTGTACGGCGACGCCGTCCGTTTTTATAAGGACCTCCCCGAGCCGGCGCCGAACGACCGCGCGCTCCGATCGCTGCGGACCACCGTGGGCCGAGCCGTCGCGACCGCCGAGGGGGCCGACCCCGGCCCGGTTCACCTCAACGTCCCGTTCAAGAAGCCGCTGGAGCCGACGCGGGTGCCGGGCGACGTGCCCGCCGACCTCGACCCGGTCTCCGCGGCCGGTCGCGACGGCCCCTACGTCGACGTGACGCCGGGATCGCCCGAGCCGGGCGACGACGAGCTCCGCGCGCTCGCGAACGAACTCTCGGTGGTCGACCGCGGGCTGATCGTCGCCGGCCCCGCGGACCCCCCCGGCCTCGACGCGGAGTCGGTGACGGCGCTGTCGCACGCGACCGGGTTCCCGGTGCTCGCCGACCCGCTCTCGAACGTCCGGTACGGCGGTCACACCCGCGTCGCGCCCGTGATCGGGGCGTACGACGCGTACCTCTCTGCGTCGGTCGCCGGGGACGACGCCGGGGGGTCCGACCCGGCGACCGAGTGGGACGACCCCGAGGCCGTCCTCCGCCTCGGCGCGTCGCCCACCTCGAAGAACCTCCGCGAGTACCTCGCCGGGACCGGCGCCGACCAGTATCAGGTCGACCCCGCGGGGCGCTGGCGGGAGGCGGAGTTCGCCGCGACCGACCTCGTCGTCGCCGAGCCGAGCCGGCTCTGCGCCCGCCTCTCGCGGCTCGCCGGCGGTGGCGGCGGCGACCCGGACTGGCGAGCGCAGTGGGAGGAGGCCGACCGCGTCGCTCGGGAGATACACGACCGAGAGCGAGCCGCGACCGGGAGCGAGGGCGGCGACGCTCTCTCGGCCGACGGCGACCCGGCCGGCTTCCACGAGGGCGACGCGCTCCGCGCCGTGGCCGACGCGCTCCCCGACCCGGCGACGCTGTTCGTCTCAAACTCGATGCCCGTCCGCGACCTCGACCGGTTCGTCGGGCCGACGACGGCGAGCGTCACCGCGCTCGGCAACCGTGGGGTCAGCGGGATCGACGGGATCGTCTCCAGCGCGCTCGGGGCGGGCTCGGCGACGACGGACGACCTCACCCTCGTCGTGGGCGACCTGGCGCTGTACCACGACGCCAACGGCCTGCTCGCGCTCGACCGGTGCGACGTCGACGCGACGGTCGTGCTGATCAACAACGACGGCGGCGGGATCTTCCACGCCCTGCCGATCGAGTCGTTCGAGCCGCCGTTCACGGAGTCGTTCAAGACCCCGCACGGCATCGAGTTCGAGCCGATGGCCGACCTCCACGGGCTGGCGTACGCGCGGGTCGACGCGCGGCCCGAGGCGGTCGGGGACCCCGCCGAGACCGCCGCGGAGCTCGTGTCGGCGTGCGAGCGGGCCCGCGACGCCGACGGCTCGCACCTGATCGAGGTCCGGACCGACGCCGAGTCGAGCCACCGGACGCGCGAGCGGCTCGCGGCGGCGGTCGAGGAGGCGGTCCACGGCGCCGGCTCGGACTGAGGTGCGCCCGCCGGACGTCACCCGACCGTGACCGTCGCGGTCGCCTCCGCGTCGTGCTCCTCTGCGGTCAGCGTCCCGACGACGAGGTAGACGCCCGGTCGCGGGCTCCGCCACGTCCCCTCGTACGTCGCCGACCCGCCCGGCGCCAGCGTCTCGGTGCCGAGCGCCTGCGTGAACGCCCGGCCCTCGCCGTGTCGCCAGACCGGCCCGGCGGTGCTCCGACGGGGGTCGCCCGCCGCGTCGCCGGCGGCGGACTCGAAGGCCGCGAAGTCGGCGCGCTGACCGGTCCGAAACCGGAGCGTGACCGGGTCCTCGGCCTCGTTCGTCACGGTGAGCGCGAGGTCGACCCCCTCGTCGCCTTCGTCCGTCGCGAGCGCGGCGTCGATCATGCGGGGCGATCGCACGCGACACGGAATAAAGACCGCGGCCGGTCCGCGACCGGCGCGAGGTTCGGCCGTCTCTGGTCGCTCACTCCGTCTCCTCCGGGTGGAACTCGTGGATCGGGACGTACCTCGCCACGTCGGTCGTGGTGACGATCCCGACGAGCCCGTCGGTCTGCGGCTCGGCGACGGGAAGCTTCTTGACGTTGCGGTCGGCCATCGTCCGGGCCGCCTCCCCGATCGAGTCGGACGGCCGCACCGTGATCACGGGGGAGCTCATACACTCCCCGACGGTCGTCGCCGTGGGATCACGCCCCTCGGCGGCGAGGCGGACGAAGTCGGACTCCGTGAGGATGCCGTCCGGCGGCAGCGACTCGGCGCCCGCCAGAATCGAGCCGATGTCCGACTCGATCAGTCGTTCGGCCGCCGTCGCCGCCGAGGCCTCGGGGTCGATCGTCTCGACCGGTTCGGTCATGACGTTCGCGACGAAGACGTCCGCGAGCGGGTCGTCAGAGTCCATCATCAAAGATCGTCTAGGAGGCTCGAAGAGTGTTGACTCTTGCGCCGGTGCCTCCCGGGTCGCGTCCGTCTCGGGCTCCGCCGACGACGCGCATAAGTCGCGGCTCCCCGTACGGGGGCGCGTGCAAGTCGTGGGTTACGAGTCGGGCGAGGGGCTCTACGTCGCCAGCGGCGGCGCGGTCGAGTTCGTCGAGGCGACCGCCGGGACGAAGCTCGCCTACGGGCTCGGCGACCGCCGCTGCGCGGGGACCGTCCACGACGGCGAGCACGTCGCCTGCGACGCCTCCGATGCCCCCTACTGCGACGCCCACGGGGGCGTCTGGGTGTGCGCGCGGTGCACGGGCACGTGTCTGAAAGACGAGATGGACTGTCACGAGGAGCACGCGCTCTACCTCGCCGCGTTCGCCCCCGACGTGCTGAAGGTCGGGGTGACGCGGCTGTGGCGGCTGGAGACGCGGCTCCGCGAGCAGGGCGCGGACCGGGCCGCGCACGTCAGAACCCTGCCCGACGGGCGTGTCGCCCGACAGGTGGAGGCCGAGTTGGCCGACCGCGACGACCTCGTCGACCGGGTTCGGGTGCCGACGAAGCTCGCGGGGTTCGGCCGCGCGGTCGACGAGTCGGCGTGGGCGGCGCTCCTCGAACGCTTCGACCCGATCGAGCGCTTCGCGTTCGACTACGGGCTCGACCTCGACGAACGCCCCGTCGCGGAGACGATGGCGGCCGGGACCGTGCGCGGCTGGAAGGGGCGGGTGTTGGTGCTCGACCGCGGCGGGTCCACGTACGCGGTCGACGCCCGCGAGCTGGTCGGCCGCGAGCTCACCGACGAGGCGGCGGGCCGAGAGCTGCAGTCGAGCCTGGGGGCCTTCGGGGAGTGACGGGCGGGCTCGCGTCGACCCTGTTCGGCGACCCGTTCGCCGTCATGAACACGGTCGGCCTGGTCGCGTTCGCCCTCGTGGGCTCGACGAAGGCGATCCGGGAGGAGTTCGATCTGTTCGGCGTCGCGATCGTCGGGCTGGCGATGGCGTTCGCCGGCGGGGTGACGCGCGACCTGCTCGTGAACCGGGTCCCGCTCGCCCTCCAGTCGCCGGTCGAGATCGCGCTCGGACTCGTCGGCGTCGGGTTGGCGATCGCCCTCAGCGTCGTCCTCGAATCGCCGGACACGCACCCGATCACGCTCGCGGCCGACGCCGTCGGCCTCGCCGCCTTCGCCACGGCCGGCGCGATCGTCGCGACGGACGCCGGCGTGTCCGCCTTCGGCGTCGTCGCGGTCGCGACGATCAACGCGGCCGGCGGCGGCGCGTTCGCGGACGTCCTCCTCGACCGCGCGCCCTTCATCCTCTTCGACGACTTCTACGCCAGCTGCGCGGTGCTGGGCGGGAGCGCGTACTGGGCCGTCGGCGCGCTCGGCGGCCTCGGTGCGCCGGGCGGCCTCGGCGGACTCGCCGCCGGCGCGTGCGCCGCGGTGACCGTCGGGACCCGACTGGTCGCGGTCGCGTACGGTTGGCAGCTACCGACCGCCGGGTGGGTCCAGCGCCTCGCCGACCGCGTTACCGGCGAGCGGTGATTCGGACCGGCGAGCGGTGATTCGGACCGGCGAGCGCCGAGTCGACCCGGGTGCCGACGTCCGTCTCAGTAGACCCCGGTCTCCAGCAGTATCTGCAGCGGGAGGTACAGCAACGCGTGCTCACGCCCGAAGGCTCCCGGTTCGGGGACGCAGTCGACTCGTCGTCGGGCCGATCTCTCGAGGAGGTACGACCAGCCGAAATTAACCCGGAAGTAGTCCCGGACCAGCGACTCGGGGAGGCTCTCGGCGAGCGTCTCGTATATCGAGACGCCGGTCCGCCGCGCCGCGTCACACTCCGGCTCCGGGTAGAACGCGTGCGCGAAGAAGGCGTAGCTCTGCGGGCGCTCGAAGAACCCCGGCAGTATCTCGGTGACGGACGACGAGGAGGGAGCCCCTCCGTGTACCCGCTCCTCGTCCACGATATCCGCGAGCGGAGCGACCGACCTCGCTTCCGGCGATTCGGCCGCCGGCGACCGCGTCGCCCCCGCGTAGTAGTCGACACAGCACTCCGGATAGCCGTGGAGCGAGCCCAGATACCGGTCGAACGCTCCCGGCGACTCGTCCAGCACGGCCCGGATGTTTCGATCCAGGATCTCGTCGGGCGCGGGCGCCTCGTCGGCGAAGAAGTACACTCTGGCCCCGTACTGGACCTCGCCCGGCGTCCGGAGCCACTCCGGAACGACGAAACAGGTCTCCGGGTACCGATCCCTGAGATACCGGACCTCCGGGAGCCCGCGGAGTAGGTCGCGGAGACGGGTCGACGCCTCTCGGAGGTTCCCCTCGGTACGAGAGCCGATGTCGACGTGGAGGTCCCCCCGGATCCGCCGGGACTCTTGACAGGTGTCGACCCGGTCGTCGGTGACGTCGGGGCGGTCAATCGCCTCCAGCATCCGCTGTTGGCCGTGTAAGTACCCCTCCGTCAGCTGGACGCTGGCACCGGGGCGCTCTCCCTCGAGCACCGCTAGCGCGTCGAGCGCGACGAATCCGGGGAACGCGTCGACCGCTGACGGTGAAGACATGTGATCACCGCGTTCCACGACGACCGCGCGGGACCTAAAAACTATTATTTTTCTAACTTTTCGGGATCGCGGTGCGCCGGTCCCTCAGTCCCCGAAGCCGTTCGCCGCGACCAGCCGCCTGACCCCGGCGTACGCGACCGCGGCGATGCCGACGTAGGCGACGACGAGGGCGGTCGTCCTCGCGTCGGCGCTGTCGATCGCGAGCCGCGCGACCGCGTTCGCCGGCCCTCCGGCCATCGCCGTGGCGCCGCCGAACAGAACGAGCACGCCGATAGAGTAGAGGAACTGCGCGGCCCGGCGGTCGGGCGCGAGCGCCGAGATGGCGACCGCCAGCGCGACGACGAGCGTCGTCAGCGCGGTCATCAGCGCGAGGATCGACGGGACGTTGGCGACTGGCGTGCCGTTCGCGCGGAGAAGCAGCAGCCACAACAGCGCCTGTCCGGGGGCGATCGCGACCGCCGCGAGCGCCTTCCCGTCGATGATCTCCCCCAGCGTGACCGGGGCGACCCGGAGCAGTTCGAGGGTGCCCTCGTCGATCTCCTCGGTGATCGAGTCCACTACGAGCGACCCCGAGATGAAGACGGGGAGGAACACCAACACCGGGATCAACACGGTGTAGGTGAACGTGAAGTACGGGCTGGAGCCGGTCCGCTCGGGCAGCGGGAGCGGCGACTCGGTCAGGTACGCGGTCCGATCGGCGCGCTCGTTCAGTTCGTACGTCCGGAGCAGTTCGCGGAGTTGGACGACGATCACGGTCGTCTCGACGGTCGCGTCCGGCGCCGTGACGCGCGCGACGATCCGCCCCTCGTGGTTCCGATCGGCGACCACCACCGCGTCGGCGGCGTTGCGCTCGAACGCGAGCCGCGCGGCGCCCGCGTCCTCGTAGCGCGTGACGGACGCCCCGTCGACCTCGCTCGCGGCTCGCTCGAGATCGCTCACCGCGTCGCCCGCGCCGGCCACCTCCACCTCCGCGCCGCCGAGCGCGCCGGGGTCGTACATCGAGACGAGCCCGACCACGAGGAACGACGAGAACGCGGCGATGAACAGCTGTATCGCGACCGCCAGCAGGATCGTCTTCTCCGCGCGCAGGCCCGCAAGCTCGCGACCGGCGATGGTCAGTCGGCTGCTTCGTCCGGCGGTCCCCCCGCGGCGCTCCGCGTCACCCATGAACGCTCACCACCCCGAAGTTGTACGCGGCGTGGAGCAGCGTCGCCAGCGCCAGCGTGAGCGCGTACGCCGTCCGGTCCCGGCTCGCGCCCACCGCGGCGACGGTCGTGGCGAACCCGTGGAGCAGGAGAGGGGCGAACAGCAGCGCCGCGGCGGCGACGGGGGAGAGCTCGTCGACGCCGGCGACGCTCCCGAACGCCGCTTGACCGACGTACAGCTCGGTGAGGCCGACCGCCTGCACGACCGCCGTGGCCTTCTCGGCGAGGAAGAAGCCGACTGCGGAGGCGAGCCCGACCGCGACGGCGACCCGGTCGGCCCGGGCGAAGACGCCGCGCTCGAACCCGGCGTAGAGGCCGACGCTCTTGGCGACCTCCTCGATGAAGGCGATGGTCACGAGGAGGACGGGGACCGAGACCGTCACCGGAAGCGCGAACAGCGTCGCGACGGCCAGCAGCTCCGCGACGAAGACGAAGGGGATCGCGCAGGCGGTGAGGAACGCGACCGAGCCGAGCGCGCGGAGCCGCCGGCGGTCGGCGAGGTCGGCGAGTCCGGCGTCGTCGACCGCCGAGAGCCGCACCGCGAGCGCGTCGAGGAGCTTCCGCGTCACCGGCTTCTGGGTGAACATGTCCTCCTCACGGTACACCCCGAGCCCGAGGCCGAACAGGAGCGCGGCGCCGAGCGCCATCGGCCCGGTCGAGAAGAGCGCCTCGCCGACCGAGACGGCCTCGCCCTGCAGGTCGAAGACGACGAGCGTCAGGGGCGACACCAGCGCGACCGGCGTCACGTTGGTGAAGACGGCGGGGACGAACGCGTACGTCGTGAGGAGCACGCTGACGCCGACCGTGACGAAGGTGAGCTCCTTGAACGACCGCGCGAACATCGCGCCGACGAACGTGGCCGCGAGGAAGGTCAGGGCGACGGGCAGCACGGCGATCACCGAGAGGGCGCCGCCCCCCACGGCGACCGCGATGACGGTCGTGACGAGGAGCGCGGCCGCGACGTACGGGAGCGTCTTCCCGGCGACGATGTCCACCGGCGAGAGCGGCGTGACGAGCAGCGGCTCCCCCCGCCGGTTCGTGCGCTCGTCGAGCACGGACGAGCCGTACGCCTGGATGAGGAAGTTCATCGGGACGAGGAACACGAACGCCAGGAGCAGCGAGACGAAGGGGAACGGCGGCGAGATCGATCCGGGCGAGCCCGCCGTGTCGGCGCCGAACGTCCCGCCGCCGACCGACGGCACCGCGAACCCGTCGCCCGAGGCGCCGCCGTCGAGCGCGGCGTCGCCCGTCCCCCCGCCGGCGTCGTCGTCCCCGTCGGTCCCGTCGCTTCCGCTCCCGTCGCCCGAGGCGCCGCCGTCGAGCGCGGCGTCACCCGTCCCCCCGCCGGCGTCGTCGTCCCCGTCGGTCCCGTCGCTTCCGCTCCCGTCGCCCGAACCACCCCTGCCGTCAGAGCCGTCGTCGCCGCCCGAACCGTCGTCGCCGTCAGAGCCGTCGTCACCGCCGGAGCCGTCGCTCGCTTCCCCGAGCGTCGAGCCGTCGTCGAGCGCGCTCGTCCGGCCGACGTACCGGAGGGTGACGGCGACGGGGAAGGCGGCGGTCGCGTTCTCCTCGTCGGCCATCAGCCGCTCGTTGTGCGCCTCGACGGCCTCGCGGAACTCGGCGGCCGCGGCCTCGCCCTTCCGCGTGTCGCTGGCGCGGACGGCGACTGTCTCGACCGCACCGGACTCCCCCCGCCCCACGTCGAGGACGACGAGATCCGCCGTCTCACCGAGCGTCGCGCTTCCGACGGGGACCGGCGTCAGCGCCGGCGCCTCGTCCACGGCGTCCGCGTACGGGGAGTCGCCGTCGACGGCGACCCGGTACACGTCGCGGTCGACGTCGAGCCCCACGGCGCCGACCGCGAGCCCCCCACCGAGGACGGCGCCGGCGACGAGCAGGAGCGCGAGCGCCGCGAGCAACGTCCGGCGGTCGACGCCGCCCCCGGCGCGAGCGACCTCCCAGCGGGCGACCCGGAGAACCCTCCCGAGGCGGTCGATCACTCGACCCCCTCCCGCGGCTCGGCGGGTCGGTTCGCGTCGCCGCCGTCTCCCTCGCCGCCGTCGCCCCCCTCGTCGCCGTCTCCCGCGTTCCCGTCCGCGACCGCCCCGCCGCCGCCCGTGTACCGGCCGGGCATCGGCCGACCGACGATGTCGAGGAACACGTCCTCCAGGCTCGGCTCTCGGGTGCGGATGTCGACCACCTCGCCGCCCGCCTCCGCGGCGGCCGCCCGGACCGCCTCGACCCCGTCCATGTCCGGGACGGCGGTGCGGAACCGGTCGCCGACCTCCTCGGTCGCGGCGTCGGTGTCGCCGACGGCCGCGGTCAGCCGGTCGGTCGCGGCGGGCGCGACGTCGGTGAACACGTGGTACGTCGTCTCGCCGTGTCGCTCGCGGATCCCGTCGACGCTCCCGCGGGCGACGATTCGCCCCTCGTTCATCACGACGACGCGGTCGCAGACGGACTCGACGTGGTAGAGGTTGTGCGCGGAGAAGACGACCGTCTTCCCGGCGGCGCGGAGCTCGCGGGTGAACTCCAGCACGGAGTTCGTCGTCACCGGGTCGAGCCCCGAGGCCGGCTCGTCGTACACGAGCACGTCCGGGTCGTTGACCAGCGACCGCGCGATGGCGACCTTGCGTTTCATCCCCTTCGACATGTCGCCGAGCCGGCGCTCGCGGTGGTCGAGTTCGAGCCGGTCGAGCGCGGCCGCGATGCGCTCGTCGGCGACGTCGCGCGGCACGTCGTACAGGTCGGCGAAGAAGCGCAGGTACGACAGCGGCGTCATCTCCTCGTACAGGGGCGACTCCTCGGGGAGGAAGCCGAGTCGCCGTCGCATCTCCGGGTCGTCCGAAGGGTAGCCGGCGACCTCGACGTCGCCCTCGGTGGGATCGACGAGCCCGGCGAGCACCTTCAGCGTCGTCGTCTTGCCCGCGCCGTTCGGGCCGACGATGCCGAACACCTCCCCCTCCTCGACGGAGAAGTCGCTGTCGACGACGGCCGCGAAGTCGCCGTACGTCTTCCGCAACCCCGCCACCTCGATCATGGAGACCGGTCGTCCGCGGGCCGGGTTAAACCCACCTCCGCGGCTATCACCCGCGAGAACGGAACCGAGGGAGCCGCGTCGCTCGCGGCACCGGAGCGGAACCGCTCGGACCGTCGGAAGCCGCGGGTCGACATCGACGCCCCGGCGGCCGAGAAGTCCCGACGGTTCGTCCGCGTCAGTCGGTGTACGGCTTCTCGATGTTCGCGTCGCCGCTGATGTACGCGTTCATCCGACGGGTGATCCCGTCGAACAACGTGATGAGCGGCGAGAGGACGCGCTCGACGAGTCGGACCGGCGACGCGATCCGCAGCGACCACGTCTCGGCGTTTCCGAGGCCGAACGCCTTGGGGACGATCTCGCCGAACACGAGGACGAGAACGCTCGTACAGACGGTCGTCACCACGACCGCGGCGCCGGAGGGGAGGTGGCTGGCGACCAGAACGGTCACGATACTCGAGATGGCGATGTTGACGACGTTGTTACCGACGAGCAGCGTCACCAGCAGTCGATGGGGGTCGTCGTAGAGTTCCTTCAGGACGTGTCCCCGCGGGTCGTCCGAGTCGGCCTGCCGCTCGAACCACTCCGTCGGAAGCGAGAAGATCGCGGTCTCAGAGCTCGAGAAGAACGCGCTGAATCCCAGTAGCACCGTTACCGCGACGATCCCGGCCAACCCGAGTGCGACTCCGACCATACGGTGTGTTTAAAAACGACCTCAAAGAGGGTGTCGGCCGGGCGCGATAGGCTCAGGGTCGCTCCGCTCCCGATTCGGCGTACGACGCGCCGCTGGTCGGCCGCGTCGTCAGAACTGGGCAGTCGGTGTCGGTGCGTTACTCCTCTTCTTCCTCTTCCTCGACCGGGCCTCGGCCTCGTTCCCAGACCCGCTTGGCCGATGTGTCGTGCGGTGCAGTGTGCGAGACGTCTTTCATGGTGTCGCGGTCGTCTGCCATATTGGACTACTCTAGCGATGATCCCCGTATTAACCCTTCGTGGAAAGAGATAATGAGTCCTGATACCATTTAAGGTATTAATATACGTCGGCTTAACTACGACGAGATCGTTTGACGGATCGTGAATTACCGGTCTCGTTCGAACGATAAATCGGACGGACGTTTCGATTTCGACGGGGGTTTGGACATCGAAGGGCTTTGCGGCCCGAGCGGGTCCGGCGGCGAGTCCGCGTCGACGGTCGTCCGGGAGGGAACGACGCTCGCCGTGGGTCGCGACGTCGCGGTCGCGCCGTCGGTCGCCGCCGAGGCCCTCCGCGACACCCGCACCTGGCCGGACTGGGGGCCGGCGATCGACGCGGTCGAGAGCGACGACCGCTACGTGACTCGGGGGACGAGGGGACGGGTCCGGGTCGGCGGCGCGTGGGTCCCGTTCCGCGTGACCGCGTGCAACGGGCGGCGCTGGGACTGGCGGGTCGCCGGGATCCCGGCGACCGGCCACCGCGTCGACAGCTACGCCGGGGCGTCCGACCGCAGCCGCGTCGTCGTCGAGGTGCCGATCGCCGCGGCCTGGTACGTCCCGGTCTGTCGGCGCGCGCTCGACCGGTTCGCGGCGCTCGTGGAGGACGAGACCGAGGGCTAGCGGACTGCGAGGGGAGTCCGTCGAGCGGACGAGAGCGACCGAACTGCGACGGCGCCGCGCTACGGCGGCCGCTCCAGCTCGTACCGGTCGTCGGTGCTCGCGTACCAGCCGCCGGCGAGCCGGCCGACCGTGTCGAGCCGGTCCACGTCGATCGCCCCGTCGGTAAGCGCCGCCTCGGCGACGTGGGCGTACACGACCTCGCCGAGCACCAGCGTCGAGGTGCCGATCTCGACGGCGTCGTACAGCCGGCACTCCAGGCTCACGGCCGCCGCGGCCACCCGGGGCGCGTCGACGCGCGCCGACGGCGCGCGGTCGATCCCGACGTGATCGAACTCGCTCTCCCCCGCCTCGAGCGTCGCGCTCGACGCGTTCATCGCCTCGACGACGTCCTCGGTGACGACGTTGACGACGAACGCCTCCGTCTCCAGGGCGTTCGCGAGCGTGTCCTTCGGGTCGGCCGCGGTCGCCACCGGCGAGAACGCGACGACCGGCGGGTCGATCGCGACGGTGTTGAAGAAGCTGTACGGCGCGAGGTTCTCGCCGGCCGGGCCCCGCGAGGAGACCCACGCGATCGGGCGCGGCGTCACCGCGGCCGAGAGCAGGCGGTACGGCGACCCGAAGGCGTCCGGCTCGCCGCTGCGGTGAGACGCCCCGGTCGCCTCGGTCACTGGGTCGTCGTCGGGGCGTTCGTCAGCGAAGCGCTCGTCCGCCATTCAGCTCTCGTACCCCTCGGCGAACGGGTCGATCTCCTCGCTGCCGGGCTCCTCCTCGTCGCGGGTGAACCCCGGCCCCTCCGTCGCCAGCTCGAAGACGAGCCCATCGGGGTCGCTGAAGTAGATGCTCTTGAAGTAGGTGCGGTCTTTCACCTCGGAGACGCGCACCTCCTGTTCGCGGAGGTGCGCCTGCCACTCGCGGAGCGTCTCCTCGTCCGCGACGCCGAACGCGAAGTGGTGGCTCGCGCCCGGGCCGGGCGCGCCCTGCGAGTTCGGGTACTCGAAGTAGGTGACGTTGGTCCCCGGCTCCCCCGCCGGCGTGGACGAGAAGTAGTAGTGGGGCGTCCCCGGGTCGTCGTAGTTCTGGGTCCGCTTGACCGTGTGCCAGCCGAGCGCGTCCTCGTAGAACGCGACCGTCTCGTCCATGTCGGTGCAGATGTTCGTCACGTGGTGCAGTCCGGTGGTGGGCGGGGCGTCGGTCATGATCGTGTAATCGAGTGGTCGCGGAGTCAGTTAGTGGTACTGGCGGCTCGGAACCGCGGTCAGAAGACGGGACGGTTGGCTCGGCGCGGCCGCGTTCAGTACGGCGCGGTCGCGTTCAGTTCGGCGCGGTCCGGGCCGTTCAGAACAGGCCGATCCCCAGCGCGTAGGGCCACGCGGTGCCGCCGACGGCGAGCAGCGCGACCGCGGCGCCGGCGCCGTAGACGTTCTTGAGGAAGCCCGTCATCTCGTTCTGCTTCTCCTCCGGGTCGTCGACCGACCAGAAGTCGTGCATCGTCACGGCCGAGACGAGCAGGAAGGCGGCGAGCGCGCCGGCCGCGAGCACGGGGAACGCGCCGACGACGATTCCGAGCCCGCCGAGCACGAGCACGAGCCCGGAGGCGACCACCGAGAAGCGGGGCGCCGGGAGCCCCTTGAACTCGGCGTAACCGGCCATGGTGTCGACGTCCATGAAGTGGTTCAGGCCCATGAACGCGAGCGTCGCGCCGAACAGGATCCGGCCGATAAGGAACAGTTCGCCCGCGAGCGGGGCGTCGATCTGTAGCGGTAGCGTCGTGAATTCAGCTAACATCGTGTAACTACGTATACGGACGTAACCTATTTATCGCTTCCCGGACAATAGTGTAAGTAGGTAACACCGATGTCATCGCAGGACCTCGCCGGCTCCGATCCGGCGGAAACGACAGAGACGCAGGCCGAGACGGGCGACGCGTCCGCCCCGGACACCCCGTGCCCCGTCGTCGACTCGCTCGAACAGATCGGCTCGCGCTGGCGGCTCGTCGTCCTCCACGAGCTGTTGAACGGCGAGTCGCGGTTCAACGAGCTCAAGCGCGAGACGGACGCGAACGCACGGACCCTCTCGCGCGTGCTCGACGACCTCCAGGAGACCGGTTTCGTCGACCGCCGGCTCGAAGAGGAGTCGCCGGTGGCGACGTACTACAGCCTCACGCCGAAGGGGGAGTCGCTCGCGCCCGTCTTCGAGGAGATCGACGACTGGGCCCACGAGTGGCTCGCCGAATGTAGCGGGTAGAATCCGGTGACGCGGTCGGCGATCGGTTATAAGTGAAACTCGGTTTCACTGCTGTTTGTTTATAAGCGGTTGCTGATGGATCGAGGGTGAACACCCCCAAAGCCCCAACCGCGAGGGCTCGCGCCTCTGGAGCCGGCGGCGGAGCCGCCGGCGACTGCCCCTTTGAGTCCCACCCGACCGCACCTCGACTGCAGCCTCGCGCCTCCCCAGCCTCGCCGCGGCCGCCAATGGCGGCCGCGGGCTCCCTCGCGCGTGCGGTTCGCGGCCCGAGGGGCCGCTCACAGGCACGCGCCGCCGCACTGCTCATTTTTATAAGCGTCAGTGCCGGCGTTCGCCCTTCTTATAAACCGCGTCGCCGGCCACCGGCTCCCGCCGGCGAAACGCACACGTCCCCTCGGTCCGTACGGATCCGCGTGTACGCCGGACTGAAAAACACCCCCTGTTGCCTCTGCGGTCGCGACGACACCCACACCCGGATCGCGGTGCCGCCGCGGGCGCTCACGCTGATGGAGAACGGCGGCCCCATCTCGTGGCGCGACGTGGTCGAGACGGTGACGCTCCGCTTCTGCGCCGACGACTGGGAGCTCGTGAGCGACCTCGCCATCGAGATGGACGCCCACCCGCTCTCGCGGTGCAACGCGGCGCACGTCTCGCTCGACCTCCGCGAGGACCACGAGGCCCTGCTGTCGGCGGTGAAAGGCGAAACCGATCAGACCGAGCTGGAGTCACGGCTGGCGGCCGAGGCCGAGGCGACGCTCGACGCGGTCGACGACCCCTACACCGAGGAGCGCGACGTTGTCGAAGCGATCGTGGTGTTGCGCGCGCTGGAGGAGCTGGGCGTCCGCGACCGTCCCGGCGATCGGGTCACGCCCTAGCGCGGCGAGCGGTCCTCGCGCGACGAGCGGTCTTCGCGCAGCCAACCGTCACCGTTCGTCGGTCACCACCGCACCTCGAACCCGTCCAGCCCCTCCGGCTCCTCGTACGTCGCGTCGACGTCGTCGACGTCGGCCGCCTTACTCCCCGTCTCGCACCACGCGACCGTCTCCCGGACCGCGTCCTCCGGTCCCTCGAAGACGGCCTCGACGCGCCCGTCGTCGAGGTTGCGCACCCAGCCGTCGACCCCCTTCTCGCGGGCGGTGTCGCGGGTCGTCGCACGGTAGTAGACGCCCTGCACGCGTCCCGAGACGTACACGTGCGCTCGCCTGCGGTCGGACATACGCCGAGCGTGGGCCCGCCGCGGTCTTAAACGCGACGCCCGACGCCCGAGGCGTTGCGGCCGCGGTCGACGGCCCGCAACCGACGACTTCTAACGAACGGCCGCCGACACCGCGGGTATGGACCTGTTCGGAACCGCGGGGATCCGCGGAAGCGCGACGGAGCGGGTCACCCCCGAGCTCGCGCTCGCGGTGGGACGCGCCGTCGCGGCGGAGATACGGCAGGACGCTGAGACCGACGGAGAGGGGTCGACGGCGGACGACTCGCGCCCCGCCGAAATCGCGCTCGCCCGCGACGGTCGCGTGACCGGGCCCGCGCTCGCGGCGACGATGGAGTCGGGGCTCGCGTCGGGCGGCGTCCGCGTTGTGCGCGCGGGGCGGCTCCCGACGCCGGCGCTCGCGCACGCCTCGCGGGGGCGGTACGGAGTCATGCTCACCGCCTCGCACAACCCGCCGACCGACAACGGGATCAAGCTGTTCCGCGACGGCAGCGAGTTCGACCGCGAGGCCGAGCGCGCCGTCGAGGAGCGCGTGGCGGGCGAGGCGCCGCCGGCGGCGTGGGACGCGTGGACCGAGGCGGAGCGCGCCGACCCGCTCGACGGGTACCTCGCCGACGTCCGCGCGTACGCGGAGCGGTTCGGCGCCCCGCTCGACGGGCTCCGGGTCGCGGTGGACTGCGGGAACGGGATGGCCGCGCCGGCGACGCCGACCGCGCTCCGCGAGATGGGCGCCGAGGTCGTCACGCTCAACGGGAACGTCGACGGCCACTTCCCCGGGCGCGGGAGCAAGCCGACCCCGGAGACGCTGCGGGACCTCCGGGCGTTCGTGGCCGACGCCAACGAGGGCGTCGCTGAACCGGGCCGCCGGACTGTGAGCGACGACGACGCCGAGGGCGGCGAGGGCGACGGGAACGACGACCCGGAGGGGTTCGCCTTCGGGATCGGGCACGACGGCGACGCAGACCGGATCGTCATCGTCGACGCCGACGGCGAGGTCGTCCACGAGGACACCGTCCTCGCGATGCTCGCGGAGCGGTACACGCGAGAGAGCGACGCCGCCGACCCCGTGGTCGTCACGACGCCGAACGCCTCGGGGCGGATCGACGAGCGCGTCCGCGAGGCGGGCGGGCGCGTCGAGCGAGTGCGCCTGGGCGCGCTCCACGAGGGCATCGCCGCGGTCCGGGCGGACGCGACCGAGGCGGGCGCCCTCGGAGAGGCGGGCGCGGTCGGAGAGGCGGGCGCCGCCGGAGAAGTTGGAACCGACACCCGCGTCGTCTTCGCCGCGGAGCCGTGGAAGCACATCCACGTCGGCCTCGGCGAGTGGATCGACGGCGTCGCCTCGGCGGCCGTGATCGCTCGACTCGTCGCCGACGAGGGGCTCGACGGCCTGCGCGAGCCGATCACGGAGCGCCCGTACCGCAAGGCCAGCGTCGACTGCCCGGACGACGCCAAGACCGGCGCGATGGAGCGGCTGGAGACGGCGCTCCCGGAGGCGTTCCCCGGCGCGACCGTGGACACCGACCACGGGGTGCGCCTGGAGTTCCCGGACGCGTCGTGGACGCTCGTCCGTCCCTCGGGCACGGAGCCGTACGTCAGGGTGTACGCCGAGAGCGACGACGTCGCCGACCTGATCGCCGACGTCGAGCGCGTCGTCGCCGAGGCGGTGGCCGCGGTCGAGAACGCGTAACCCGCCGGCCGCCACGGACACGTCCGGGGGGTGCTGAAACGCGGGGCGGATCGACCGAATCGGCGACGTGGCCTCCGTCCTTCTCCGAGAACGGCCGCTCTCGGGCGCCGAGAGCGACGAATTTATGCCGTGTTCCCACTCCCTTGTACCTGACATGGTATCCGACCTCGATCGGCGGCGGTTCGTCAAGGCGGCAAGCGCAGCGGGCCTCATCGGCCTGGCGGGCTGCAGCGGCGGCCCGAGCGACGACGGCTCGGACGGCTCCGACGACGGTTCTGACGGGTCCGACGGCTCCGACGGGATGGACGGCAACGACTCGGAGGACGGGTCCGACGGCGAGGACGGCGGGAGCGGCCCGGCGGCGAACGTCGGGATGGTGTACGCGACCGGCGGCCTCGGCGACGGGTCGTTCAACGACCAGGCCCAGCAGGGGGCGATACAGGCGGAAGACGAGCTGGACATCTCGTTCCAGGAGGCGCAGCCGGACGAGGTGTCGCAGTTCAGCACCTTCCAGCAGCAGTTCGCGGAGTCGAGCGACCCGGACTACGACCTGGTCTGCTGTATCGGCTTCCTCCAAGCCGACTCGCTGTCAGACACGTCCGAGTCGTACCCGGACCAGGACTTCATGATCGTCGACTCGGTCGTCGACGCGGACAACGTCGCGAGCTACACGTTCAAGGAACACGAGGGATCGTACCTCGGTGGCCTGATGGCGAGCCTGCTCACCACCCGCGACTTCTCGGCGGGCGCGGGCTCGACTGCGGGCGACTCCACGAACGTCGGCTTCGTCGGCGGCGTCGAGTCCGACCTGATCCGGAAGTTCCAGGCCGGCTTCGAGGCGGGCGTCGCCGCCGGCAGCGACGACGTCGACGTCAGCGTCAACTACACCGGGAGCTTCAACGACCCCGCGGCGGGTCGCGAGGCGGCGACCGCGATGTACAACAGCGGCGCCGACATCGTCTACCACGCCGCGGGTAACACCGGAACCGGCGTCTTCCAGGCCGCGCAGGAGCAGGAGAAGTTCGCCATCGGCGTCGACCGCGACCAGTCGGTCACGCGCCCCGACTACGCCGACGTCATCCTCGGGAGCATGGTCAAGCGCGTCGACACGGCCGTCTACAACGCGATCGACGCGACCGTCGACGAGGAGTTCCCGGGGGGCTCGAACGTCGCGCTGGGCCTCGACAACGAGGGCGTCGCGCTCGTCTACGGCGACCAGCTCGGCTCCGAGATCCCCAGCGACGTCCAGGACGAGGTCGCGACCGCGCGCGAGGACATCATCGCCGGCGACATCGACGTCCCATCGGAGGTCTAACGCGGCGCGACGTCGACGTTCCCGCCGAGATGTAGCGCTCGGGACAGGTACTCCGGTCCGGTGTACCGCCCGGACCGGAGCATATCCAAACATATTCACCCGCCCTCAAACCAGAGGGTACTAGACCAATGGCCACAGCCGTCCACCTCGACGGGATCACGAAGCGGTTTCCCGGGGTCGTGGCGAACGACGACGTCGACCTCGAAGTCGAGCGCGGCACCGTCCACGCCCTCCTCGGCGAGAACGGGGCCGGCAAGACGACGCTGATGAACGTTCTTTACGGCCTCTACGAACCGACGTCGGGGGAGGTACGGCTCGACGGCGAGCCGCGCGAGTTCGGCTCGCCGCGGGACGCGATCGACGCCGGGATCGGGATGATCCACCAGCACTTCATGCTCGTCGACCCGATGACCGTCACCGAGAACATCACGCTCGGCAACGAGCCGCGGAAGTGGGGCGGGCTCGCCGTCGACCGGGCGGGATCGCGCGAGGCCGTCGTCGACCTCGCCGACCGCTACGGGTTCGACATCGATCCCGACGCGCGGATCGAGGACGTTTCCGTCGGCGAGCAGCAGCGCGTCGAGATCCTGAAGGCGCTGTACCGCGGCGCCGACACGCTGATCCTCGACGAGCCGACCGCCGTGTTGACCCCTCAAGAGGTCGACGAGCTGTTCGACGTGCTCACCGAACTCACCTCACAGGGCAAGACGATCATCTTCATAACCCACAAGCTCGGCGAGGCGATGCGCGCGGCCGACGAGATATCCGTCCTCCGAGACGGACGGAAGGTCGGGACCGTCGACGCGGACGCGACCAGCCAGGAGGAGCTCGCGGAGCTGATGGTCGGCCGCGAGGTCCTCTTGGACGTCGACCACGGGACCGCGGAGACGGGCGAGGTCGTCGCCTCGGCCTCGGACGTCGTCGTCGAGGACGAGCGCGGGGTTCGCGCGGTCGACGGCGTCTCGTTCGAGGTCCGAGCCGGCGAGGTGTTCGGGATCGCCGGCGTGGACGGCAACGGGCAGTCAGAGCTCGTCGAGTCGGTGACCGGCCTTCGGACCCCCGACGCGGGCGAGATCCGGTTCCGCGGCGAGGACGTCACGACCGCCTCGCGGCGGCAGCGAATTGAGGCCGGCATGGCGTACATCCCCGAGGACCGGCAGGACCGCGGCCTCGTGATGGAGTTCGACCTGGTCGAGAACGGACTGTTGGGGAGCCAGCACGGCCGCGAGCTCGCCTCCAACGGTCGGATCGACTGGCCGAAGACGCGGGGGCACGCGGAGGCGATCATCGACGAGTACGACGTCCGACCGCCGGACGCCGACGCCGAGGCGGAGTCGCTCTCCGGCGGCAACCAGCAGAAGTTCATCGTCGGCCGGGAGTTCGAGCGCGACCCCGAGCTCGTCGTCGCCTCCCACCCGACCCGAGGGGTCGACGTCGGATCGATCGAGTTCATCCACGAGCGGCTGCTGGAGCTCCGTCGCCAGGGCGTGGCGATCCTCCTCGTCTCCTCGAAGCTGGAGGAGGTACAGGGGCTCTCGGACCGGCTGGCCGTCGCCTACGAGGGCGAGTTCGTCGACGTGGTCGACCCCGACGAGACGACCGAGGAGGAGCTCGGTCTGCTGATGGCCGGCGAGCGGCCGGGAGACGACGGCGGGGGCGGAGGGGGACCGGCGGCGTCGGAGGGCGGAGACGCGGGGGAGACGGAGTCGGACGCGCCGACGGAGCTCACGGACGCCGCGGACGGTGAGCGCGCGTGAGCGCCGCCGACCGCGCGCGGGACGCGCTCTCTCGGCTCGTCGACGCGTCAGCGACCGAGCGGATCCTGATCAGCACGGCGGCGCTCGTCCTCTCCGTGCTCATCGGCGCGGTGCTGGTGCTCGTGGCCGGTCGGATGACGACGTGCACCGCCGGCGAGGCGGTGTACTACTTCGGCACCGGGTTCTGCTACGACCCCGTCGTCGTCTTCGACCGCCTCTTCCTCGGAGCGCTCGGCGACCCGTTCAGCGGCAGTTGGTCGCCGAACGGGCAGTTCGCGGTCACGCTCCGGGAGTCGACGCTGCTTCTGTTCACCGGGCTCTCGGTCGCGCTGGCGTTCCGCGCCGGGATCTTCAACATCGGGACGCAGGGACAGATGGTCGTCGGCGCGCTGGCGACCGCGCTCGGCGTCCTCTGGGCGTCGTCGCTCGTGTCGGGGACCCTCGGCACCGTCGTGTTGATCCCGTTCGGGCTTCTCGTCGGCGCGGTGTTCGGCGGACTCTACGGCGCGGTTCCGGGCCTGCTGAAGGCGTACGCCGACGCCAACGAGGTGATCACGACGATCATGCTCAACTTCATCGCGACGGGGGTCGCGCTGTATCTGGTCAGCGGGATCTTCAAGGACCCGAACAGCGCCGCGAACCAGACCGTGCCGCTGCCGGAGTTCGCGCAGTTCCCGGCCCTGCTGTTCGGCGGCCGCCAGGACTTCTCGATCGTCGCGCTGCTGTTCGGGCTCCTCGCCGTCGGCGCGCTGTACTACGTCCTCGAGCACACGGCCTTCGGGTACGACGTCCGGACGAGCGGCGTCCAGCCCGAGGCGGCCGAGTACGGCGGCGTCGACGCCAAGCGCACCGTCGTCGCGAGCCTGACGCTCTCCGGCGCGCTCGGCGGCATCGCCGGCGCGATGTACGTGATGATGGTGCTCGGAACGTTCCAGACGGGGATCCCCGCCTACGGCTTCGACGGGATCACCGTCTCGATCCTCGCCGGAAACAACCCGCTCGGCGTCGGCATCGCCGCGCTGCTGTTCGGCGTGCTGAAGAGCGGGACGACGGTCGTCCAGTTCGCGACCGACGTCCCGCCGCAGCTCGTGGGGGTCCTCCGCGGGCTCATCATCCTGTTCGTGGCGATGCCGGAGTTCTTCCGCCTGATGGCCCGAGGACTGCCGGGGACGGGATCGGAACCGAAGGCGGTCGCGACCGACGGCGGCACCGCCGGCGACCGGGGGGGTGAGGCCGATGAGTGACGCGCCCGCGGACCGCACCGACTCCGGGACCGCCGCCGGGAAGGCCGAGGGAGCGGGCTTCCTCGACCGCTACACGACGCGGGCGCTCGTCGCCGGCGTGACGGTCGCCGCGGTCGTCGCGCTTTTGATCGCCGGGCTGCTGTTCCCGGACTCGATCGCCGGGACGCTCTCGGACGCGCTCACGAGCCGGAACACGCTCGCGGCGGCGCTGCGGCTCTCCGTGCCCATCGCGTTCGCCGCCCTCGGCGGGATCTTCGCCGAGAAGTCGGGCGTGATCAACATCGGGCTGGAGGGGCTCCTGATCATCTCGGCGTTCAGCGCCATCTACGTCGCCGACCTCACCGGCGGGGTCTGGGTCGGCTTCGCCGGCGGGGTGGTCGCGAGCACGCTGCTCGCGGCGCTGTTCGCCGTCGTGACGATCGGGTTCCGCGCGGACCAGATCATCGCCGGGCTCGCGGTCTGGCTCATCGCGCTGGGGCTCGCCCCGTTCGCCTCGCAGGTGATCTACGGCAGCCCGAACACGCCGACCGTGGCGACGTCGCCGTCGATCACGGTGCCGGTGCTCGCCGACATCCCGTTCTTCGGCGCGCTCTTCTCGGCCTCGCCGTCGGTGTACATGCTGTTCGCCGCCGTCTTCGGCTCGTGGTACGTCTTCGAGCGGACGGCGTTCGGCCGGTGGATCCGCGCGAGCGGCGAGAACCCGAAGGCGCTCGACACCGCGGGCGTGAGCGTCACCCGCGTCCGGTACGCGGCGGTGCTGATCTCTGGCGTGCTCGCGGGAATGGGCGGCGCGGCGCTGTCGCTCGACCTCGGCCAGTTCACCGGCAACGGCCCGACGATGGTCAACGGGAAGGGGTTCATCGCCATCGTGGCGTACCTGTTCGGGAACTACAACCCGGTCGGGGCGTTCCTCTCGACGATGCTGTTCGCCGGGCTCGACGCGGTCCAGACCGTGCTGCAGCTCCAGGGGATCGGGATCCCCCGCCAGCTCATCCGGATCACCCCGTTCGTGGTGGTCATCCTCGTCCTCGCCTTGGTCGGTCGGACGCGGCTCCCGGAGGCGGCCGGCGAGCACTACGAGACGGAGGAGTGAGGCCGGCGTCGCGGTCCGCGGGTCACTCCCTTTCGGCGCGGTCGCGGATCGCGCTCGCCGCCTCGCTGACGGAAAGCTCCTCGAGCTCCGCGAACGGGAGGTCGACCCCGTCCACGTTGACCCCTTCGAGTCGTGCGATCTCGGCGACGTAGTCGGGAGAGTCGAGCGCCGCGATCGTCTCCTCGACCGACTCGGTCGACCGGCCGTACCACGAGGCGAGTTCGCCCGCCCCGATTCCCTCGTCGTACGCGACGGCGAGCATCGGCGCGGCGGTCGTCTCCCCCTCGCGGACCTCCGGGAGCCACTCCCGGAGCCGGTCCGTGTCGACGTGGTCGAGTCCGGTCATAACCGGCTTCAGGGGCGCACGTCCGTTAAAAACGAGGGCCGGACGGGGGAGCGCCGCTCACCGGGAGCGGTCCCGATCGCGATCCGCCACCGAGCGTCGGCTCCCGTCCCTCGTGTCGGTTCCGAGGGGACCGAATCGGGAACAAAGAGTTTTGCCACCGGGGGAACGACCCACGTGACATGACCATCGACGAGTACGACGTCGTCGTGGCCGGCGCCGGGACCGCCGGCTGTTACGCCGCTGCGACGATCGCGAACGAGGGGCTCGACGTCGTCATCGTCGAGCGGAAAGACGAGGAAGAGGCGGGCCACATCGCCTGCGGCGACGCCCTGAAGGGCGCCGACGCCTTCCCGGAAGCCATCCCGAAAGAGCGGCTCGAACCGGCGTTCACGAACACTGGCGTCGACCACGGCCGGTTCGAGATCCCGCAGGAGGACACGGTCCTCGAGATCCCCGTGCCCGGCGAGCTGGCGGTCATCGACCGCTGGGAGTACGGCCGCCGGATCATCGCGGGCGCCGAGGACGCGGGCGTGGAGTTCCACTACGACACCGTGATCAACGACGTGGTTCAGGCCGTCGACGGGCGGGTCACGGGACTACGCGCGAAGCGGGCGGGCGAGCCCGTCACCTACGAGGCCGACCTCGTGATCGACGGCGCCGGGTCGCTGTCGCTGCTCCAGGACAAGGCGGACTTCGAGGGGACGACGTTCGACACCAACGTGCGCTACTCGCAGTTCTGCTCCGCGTACCGCGAGATCGTCGAGGTGCCGGAGCCGGTCGAGTGGGACGACGCACTCGTCTTCAAGGCGACCGACCGCGCCGCCGGCTACCTCTGGTACTTCCCGCGGACCAGCACCGAGATCAACGCCGGGCTGGGGTTCCAGATGAACGAGGAGCCGATGCAGCTCGTCGAGGCGCTGAAGCGCGACCTCCGGGACCGCCCCGAGTTCGAGGGCGCCGAGGTCCGCGATAAGCTCGGCGCCGCGCTCCCGACCCGCCGCCCGTACGACTCGGCGGTCGCGCCGGGGTACATGGCGGTCGGCGACGCCGCGGGCCACGTCAACCCGACGACCGGCGGCGGCATCGCCGGGGCGGCGTACGCGGGCAAGTACGCCGGCGAACAGGCCGTGAAGGCGGTCTCCGACGGCGACGTCAGCGAGGAGAACCTCTGGCGGTACAACACCCGCGTGATGGACCACTTCGGCGGGCGCTACGCCGGGCTCGACGTGTACAACGTGCTCTCGACCGCGGTCGACGTGGACGACCTCATGGGGCTGCTCGCCGCCCTCCCGGGCGAGAAGCTCGCGGAGGCGCTGTACGAGGGCTCCACGTCGATGTCGTTCGGGCTGAAGCTGAAGGCCGCCGTCAAGAGCTTCGGCTACTGGGGGACGATACGGAACTTCTACCAGACGAAGTCGCTCGCCGACGAGCTGCTCGCGCATTACGAGTCGTACCCGACCAGCCCGGCGGCGATGGCGAACTGGACCGGCGAGCGCGACGCGATCATGGACCGGATCTACGAGACGACCGGCGCCGACGCGAAGTACTGAGCGGGCCGGTCGACCGGCCGGTACCCCTCCGAGGCCGCGCGTTCAGTCCCACGTCACCCACATCAGAAACGCCAGCGCGACCGTCTGGAACACGTGGACGACGACGTTCGCCCGCCACGCGAGCGACGGCATGTCGGTCGCGAACCACCCGGCCAACACGGGGTGATACAGGTAGAAGTACAGCGACAGCGCGTTCTGCGCCAACAGCACGGCGCCGAACGCCGCGAGGCCGATCGAGTGCTTCGAGCGGAACGCGAGGTAGTTCCGCGCCCACACCCACGTGAGCGCGGACAGCATCGCGACGTTGACGGCGACGCTGACGCGCGCGACGTCGACCCACTCCATCGCTCACACCCCGGGCGCGCCGTCGCGGTCGCGAGGGGTCGTCGCAGTCATACCGGGAGCCCGTCGGCGATCTCCTCGACGAGGTCCCAGTGCCGCCGGGTTCCCTCGGTCGGGTAGTACACCGTGCCGTAGCCGTCGCCCGTGCGCTCGACGACGTCGTGCTCGCGGAGCACGTCGAGGTGGTGCCGCACCGTCGTGTAGTCCAGGTCGAGGTGCTCGGCCAGCTGGTTCGCGTTCCGCGGCCGGTCGTCGATCGCCGTGAGTATCCGGACCCTGTTCGGGCCGCCGCGGGTGCCGGTAAGCACGTACCAGAGGGCGGCCTCCATGCCTCGAACGAGGGGTTCGCGGCGCCTAAACCTACCGCCGGAGGAAGCGATCGCACCCGGTGCGAGCCGCTCGCGTCGGCGATCGCGGCAGCGGTCGCGGCGACGAGCGCGGCCGGTCGCGACCGTCACGCGTCGGCGCGCCGCGTCGGCCTCACGGACGCGTCTCGGCGACCCGCAGGATCGCCCCGCTCAGCACGTCGATGCCGATCGCGATGTCGCCCTCGACCACGTCGAAGGTGCTCGTGTGGTGGCCGCCCGGATGGTCGGTGCCGACGCCGACGTAGCAGGCGAGCCCGCCGTTCTCCTGAACCGCCTGCATCAGGTAGGTGGCGTCCTCGGAGCCGCCGAGGTCGTCGCTGTCGACGACGCTCGTGACGCCCGCGGTCTCGCCGGCGACCCCGCCGACGATCCCGGCGAGCGCGTCGTCGCTGGTCGCGCTCGGGGCCTCTCCCTTCGTCGCCACGTCGACCTCGCAGTCGTGCATCGCGGCGGCCGACTCCAGGATCCGATCGGCGTGGTCGGACATGTACGCGGCCAATTCCGTCGTCGCGCCCCGGAGCTCCCCCTCGACGTACGACTCCTCGGGGATGATGTTCGTCGCGGTGCCGCCGCCGACGAGCCCGGCGTTCACCCGGGTCGGACCGTCGGCGTGGCGGGGGATCGCGTAGAGGTTCTGGACCGCCGCCGCCATCGCCTGGACGGCGTTGCGTCCCTGCTCCGGTCGCGCGCCGGCGTGGGCCGGCGCCCCGGTGAACTCGGCGAGGAAGTGCCGGACCGCGAGGAATCCGTCGACGCCGCAGACGACCTCGCCGGAGGGGTGATCCAGGCCGACGTGGACCGCGTACAGGTAGTCGACGTCGTCGAGGTGGCCGGACTCGGCCATCGGCTTCCCGCCCGCCACCTGCTCCTCGCCGGGCTGGAAGAACACCTTCAGCGTGCCCGCGAAGTCGGAGTCGAGCACCGCGTCGAGCGTCCCGAGCCCCATCGTCGCGTGGGCGTCGTGGCCGCAGGCGTGCATGAACCCCTCGCGCTCCGAGCGGAACCCCTCGGTGACCGGGGCGTGGTCGGCGTCCTCGGACTCGCGGATCGGCAGCGCGTCGATGTCGACGCGGAGCCCGATCACGGGACCGTCGCCGCGCTCGACGACGGCGACGCAGCCGGTGTACCCCCCGGAGAGCTCGTCGACGACGTCGGGGTCGGCGCCGGCGTCGCGGGCGCGCTGCTCCCACGCGGCGAGCTCGTCGTCGTCGGGGACGTTCATGCGGTTTTCGGTCGCGAGAGCGTCGCGGCCGACGTGCAGCTCGGTCAGGTCTCGTTGCCTGAGCTCCTCGACGATCCGGGCGGTGGTGTAGAACTCGCGCCACGCGGGCTCGGGGTGGCGGTGGAGGTCGCGGCGGAACTCGCGGTAGGCGTCGGATTCGAGCGCGCTCATGGGCGTGTGTGGCCTCGCGCGGGCTTAAAAGATCCCGTGGCGGAACCGACGGGCCGCGGCCGTCGCGGTCGCCGACGAGGACCGAACCGCGAGGCCGCCGCCCGTATAAAATCAGTCCCGGCGGTGGCCGAGCGGCTTCTTCTGGTCGACCTCGACCTCGACGTGGATCGAGTCGGGGAAGTCGCGGCCGACGACCTCGCGGGCGACGTCGTCGGCGCCGTGGATCTCCATCGAGCGCTTGTACACCGAGTAGCTCCACGGCGAGAACTCGTCGCCGGCGCGGAGCTGTTTATACAGCGGGACGCGGACGGTCTCGGCGGGCGTGGCGTGCGGGCCCTTACACTCCGCGCCCTTGCGTTCGAGCGTCGACTTGAGGTCCGCCACCGTCTCGGCGAGCACGTCGCGGTCGCCGGAGGCGAAGGAGAGTTTCGTGACGAATGTCATGGCTGGGGGTCGTCAGTGCATCGTCGGCGGAGGGGTAAAAGCGCATCTACCCGCGGAGCCCGGGACCGACGGCGGTCGGCCCCGATCGGCCGCTCCGACGCCCGCCGCGGCGTTCGCGAGTCCGACACGCTCTTTAAGGGTGCTTGCTTACCTGACGCTAATGACGGTCGAAGCGACCAGTGCCGGAGCCATCCTCTTCCGCGACACCCGCGGCGAACGGGAGTACCTCCTCCTGAAGAGCCGACCGGGGGACTGGGAGTTCCCCAAAGGCGGGGTCGAGGGGGACGAGGAGCTCCAGCAGACGGCGATCAGGGAGGTGTCGGAGGAGGCCGGAATCGAGGATTTCCGGCTGATCGACGGCTTCCGCAAGGAGTACGACTACGTGTTCGAGGCGAACGGTAACACCATCCACAAGACGGTTCACCTGTTCATCGCGCGCTCGTTCGAGGCGAGCGCCGAGATCTCGAACGAGCACCGAGACCTGCAGTGGCGCGACTACGACCAGGCGCTCAACACGATCACCCAGAACGGGCCCCGCGAGATCCTCGAGGACGCTCACGACTACCTCGACGAGCGGAAGGACGAGGAATCCGGCGACTACGTCTGAGCGGTTCCGCCGCACTGGGGCGCGTCTAAGCGGTTCCGCCGCACTGGGGCGCGTCTAAACGGTTCCGCCGCACTGGGGCGCGTCTAAACGGTTCCGCCGCATCGAGGCCGTCGACCCCGTCCGAGCGGGCGACCGACGCCAGAGCGATAACGCGGGCGGTTCGCTTTTAACTGGTGCCGCACTACCGAAGTCGTGACTCCGGACGCCGAATTCGGCTACGAGCTCCTCGTCTGTCGGTACGCCGAGCTGGCGTGGCACCCGAGCGGCGGCCCGCGACCCGCGATCGTCGCCCGGCAGCTCGGCACGAAGGAGCGCCGCTGGGACACGGTCGTGATCGAGGTCGACCCCGCCGCGTTCGCGGCTCGGCGCGCCTTCGGCGAGCGGGCCATCGACTCCGACCTCCTCCACGTCGTCCGCCACGCGCCGGCGGAGTGGTCGTGGTACCGCGACGCGCTCCCGCACCCCGGCTACCCGTGGCGCTACGTCCGGCGGGCGGTCCACCGCGCCGCGGGCCGCGACCTGATCGAAAAACGCCGGCGGAACAACCGGATCCAGCTCCGCCGGAAGCGGCCGTACCCGGACTGGGTCGACCGGATCGTCGCGGTCGAGAACAAGCCCGACTTGGACCGCTCGGCGGCCGACCGGCTCGCCGACCAGCTCGCCCACGACGTCGACACCGCCCTCGCCGACGAGGCGTGGCTCGCGACCGAGACGACGGGCGAGCGCGTCGAGCCCGCGCTGCTCCGCGAGATGCCGGTCGAGGCCGGGATCCTCGCGACCGACTTCTCCGACGGCGTCCGCGCCGACGCGGCGAGCGTGGCGTGGCACCCGAGCGACCTCGCGCCCGCAGGCGACGAGCGTCGCGACCCCGAGACGGAGACCCTCCGCGTGGAGATCGCCGAGCGCGCCTACGGGAAGGGGTGGCGCTCGTACCACGAGACGATGCGCCCGGACTGCCGCCACTTCGAGCTCCGCCGCGAGGGGCGGTCGCTCGTCCCGCACTGCGCCGCGAAAGAGAAGGTTCCGACCGCGCGGGAGTGTTCGGGCTCCTGCCCGGAGTTCTCGCCCGAACCGCCCCAGTGGCGAACGAGGGGGTGGCCTATCGAAGGCGGTCCCGGGAAGGGGTTCAAGCGGGTGCTAGGGCGACGTCGCGAGCGCGAGCGGGACCGCGTCGAAAGCGTTGAGTGAGCGGCGGCGCCAGCCGGGTGTATGCGGTTCCCGAGCCCCTCGCTCCCCGAGTACGCGCTCAACACGGCGGTCGTGGTCCTCACGCTGGCCGTCCTCCAGTACACCGGGTGGCTCTCCGACGACCCTGCCGGACTCGATCCGGCGTTTCTCGCGGTGGTCGCGGTGACGTTCCCGGCGTTCTCGTACCTGATCGCCCTCGTCACGGCGAACGTGCGCTCGAACGCGGGGTGAGGCGCGTCGAGACCGACCGAGCCGCCCGCGGGCGCCCCGTAGCCACCGGCGAGGGCAACGCTGCAGCCGAGCTTGACGCCGCCGTAGCCCACGTCGACGCGACCACCACCGACGCCGGCGCCGCTTACGCCAGCGCGGCCGCGAGCTTCTCCACCGGGTGCGGCGGCTCCGGGGCGCCGGCGTCGCGCTCCTTCAGCTGCGTCCGGCACGAGGCGCCGGGGGCGACGACCGCGTCGCCGTCGCTCTCCGCGACCTGGTCGAAGAGGATCCGGCCGATCGCCTTGCTCATCGAGTAGTGCTCGGCCTCGTAGCCGAACGAGCCCGCCATCCCGCAACAGGAGGAGTCCAAGGGGTCGACGCCGTAGCCCGCGCGGCGGAGCACGCCGACCGCGTGGTGGTCCTTCTTCGTCGCCTTCTGGTGGCAGTGGCCGTGGTACGTGAGCGACTCCGTGGGGGCGTTGAGGTCGATCGCCTCGTCGAGCCGGTGGGCGTCGACGTACTCCATGACGCCGTAGGTGTTCTCCGAGACGGTCGCCACGTCGGCGTCCGGCACGTCGCTGGCGTCGCCGTCGAGCAGGTCGTGGTAGTCGGACTGGAGCATCACGGCGTCGGTCGGCTCCACGACGACCACGTCGCGGCCGTCGCTGACCTCGGGTGCGAGCGTCTCCACGGCGTCTCTCGCCGCCGC